>JAEEXN010000096.1 GCA_016291595.1 Prevotella sp. | reverse complement strand
GTTATGCTTTGGCGCACGCGGACACTTCTTTGCACGTGCCGTCGCCACCGATGCAGCCGGCACTGTAGACATCCTCAAAGCTGCCTATCAGCACAAAGGCGCCTCTGTCTGTGAGATTCTGCAGAACTGCGTCATCTTCAACGATGGTTGTCACGAGGCAGTATACAACAAGGAAGGCCGCAAGAAGAACGCCATCTACGTGCGTCACGGCGAGAAACTCGTGTTCGGTGAGAACAATGAGTTCGGTCTGGTACAGCAAGGCTTCGGTCTGAAGGTGGTTGAAATCGGCAAGGACGGCTACACCATCGACGACGTACTCGTACACGATGCTCACTGCGAGGACGACACCCTGCAGCTGAAGCTCGCCATGATGAGTCTCGAGGACGGCTTCCCCATTGCCCTTGGCGTCATCCGCGATGTAGAGGCTCCCACCTACGACCAGGCTGTTCATGAGCAGCTGGCTGAGGTGAGTGGCAAGAAGAAGTACCACAATTTCATGGAGCTGGTGGAGACCAACGACATCTGGGAAGTGAAATAAAGGTCTGAAACAACGACATCAAATATGATAAAAGGCGGAATTTCTTCCGCCTTTTATTGTATCTGTTAATTAGATTCGCTTAGCTCATAAGCCCAGCGCCCCTACTGGGTGCTCCTACTTGTCGGCTATCTTGCGGAAACTCTGCAGCTTGTCACCGAAGCAGAGGTCACCACAGTCGCCAAATCCGGGAACGATATACTTTTGTTCGTTCATGCCCTCGTCAATGGCTGCGCACCAAATGGTGGAGTTCTCGGGCAGCACCTCTTTCACTACCTCGATTCCCTCGGGAGCAGCAATCACACAGCAGACATGTATCTTCTTGGGCTTGCCTGCATCCAGCAGTGCCTCAATGGCAGCTGCCAGACTACCACCCGTTGCCAGCATCGGGTCTACAATGAGCAATGTACGGCCCTTGACGCTGGGCGTAGCTATATACTCGGCATGCACACCCACCTCGGTATGCTCGCGGTTGAGATACATGCGGAAAGCCGACACAAAGGCATTGTCGGCACCGTCGAACACGTTGAGGAATCCCTGATGGAAAGGAAGTCCGGCACGCAGCACGGTAGCGATGACCATATCTTCCTCTTTCAGCAGGGGAATGTCGATCGTGCCCAGCGGGGTCTTCACTGTCTTGGGTTTGTAGTCAAGTGTCTTCGACAGCTCGTAGGCCATCATCTCGCCAATGCGCTGAACGTTATGACGGAAGGTAAGTCGGTTTTTCTGGTAGTTTTTGTCGCGTAACTCAGCCATGTATTGGTTGATGACGCTGTTTTGTTCGCTGAAATTAATGATTTCCATAGTTATTGTCGTTTATCTATTCTGAGTGCAAATTTAGATAAAAAAAATGAATAACAACCCTATCGTATCAAGAAATTTGCTTTTCCTCTGAGGAATCATCAATCCGGCAGGAAAAAGAAAAGAGAAAACCCGTTTTTCTTTTCCTTTCGTAACGAAAGTATCTGAATCTGAAGATGTGACGGCGTTATCATGACAGGAATAATTGCCATTTGCAAACTCAGTGTTACAAAAAAGTGTGCGCACACACAATTTTAAATTATTTAACTGAAAAATATCGCCACCTATGCAAAAAACTACTGACTCACAATGCCAAACTCCCAACTTTTTTGTAATTTTGCAGCAGTTTTAAGGTAAGATAGTAATTCACAAAATAATAGGAATATAAGATTATGGCAAAGTTAGATTTGACACAGTATGGCATCACCGGTTCTACCGTGATTGCTCACAATCCATCGTATGAGTACCTCTATGAGGAGGAGACAAAGGCTGGTCTGACTGGTTTCGACAAGGGTCAGAACACCGAACTTAATGCTGTAAACGTGATGACCGGTATCTTCACCGGCCGTTCTCCTAAGGACAAGTATATCGTTGACGATGCCCAGAGCCACGATAAGGTTTGGTGGACTTCTGAGGAGTACAAGAACGACAACCACCCCATGAGCGAGGAGGTTTGGGCAAAGGTGAAGGAGATTGCCGTGAAGGAGCTCTGCAATAAAGACCTGTATGTGGTCGATGCTTTCTGTGGTGCCAACGAGGCAACTCGTCTCGCCGTACGTTTCATCGTTGAGGTAGCCTGGCAGGCTCACTTCATCAAGAACATGTTCATCCAGCCGACTGCTGAGGAACTGGAGAACTTCGTTCCTAACTTCGTCATCTACAACGCCTCGAAGGCTAAGGTTGACAACTACAAGGAGCTGGGTCTGAACTCAGAAACTTGCGTAGCTTTCAACACCACCACCCGCGAGCAGTGCATCATCAACACATGGTATGGCGGTGAGATGAAGAAGGGTATGTTCTCAATGATGAACTACTTCCTCCCACTGCAGGGTATCGCAGCCATGCACTGTTCTGCCAACACCGATATGAAGGGTGAGAACACCGCTATCTTCTTCGGTCTCTCCGGCACAGGTAAGACCACGCTGAGCACCGACCCGAAGCGTCTGCTTATCGGTGACGACGAGCACGGATGGGACGACGAGGGCGTCTTCAACTTCGAGGGCGGCTGCTACGCCAAGGTTATCAATCTCGACAAGGAGAGCGAGCCCGACATCTACAACGCTATCCGCCGCAATGCTCTGCTGGAGAACGTCACCGTTGACGCAGAGGGCAAGATCGACTTCGCCGACAAGAGCGTAACCGAGAACACCCGCGTAAGCTATCCTATCGAGCACATCGAGAAGATTGTGAAGCCTATCCACGGCAAGAGCGCTGGTCCTGCAGCACAGAACGTGATTTTCCTGAGCGCCGACGCATTCGGAGTGCTGCCCCCAGTGAGCATCCTCACTCCCGAGCAGACCAAGTATTACTTCCTCTCTGGCTTCACAGCTAAGCTGGCTGGTACAGAGCGCGGCATCACTGAGCCGACTCCTACCTTCAGCGCTTGCTTCGGACAGGCATTCCTCGAGCTGCATCCTACCAAATATGCTGAGGAACTTGTGAAGCGCATGGAGAAGAGCGGTGCTAAGGCTTACCTCGTAAACACTGGTTGGAACGGCACTGGCAAGCGTATCTCTATCAAGGACACACGCGGTATCATCGACGCTATCCTGGGTGGTGCCATCCTGAAGGCTCCCACCAAGAAGATTCCTTACTTCAACTTCGAGGTTCCCACAGAGCTTGAGGGCGTTGCCACTAACATCCTCGACCCGCGCGACACATATGCTGATCCCGCAGAGTGGAACAAGAAGGCAGAGGATCTCGCCGGCCGCTTCATCAAGAACTTCAAGAAGTATGAGGGCAACGAGGCTGGTAAGGCTCTCGTAGCTGCTGGTCCACAGCTCTAAGAAAAGGCATCAATCAAATATTGTTCATCTGGAAATGGCTGCACCTTCTGGTGTGGCCATTTCTTTTTTTTGTGCCCCACGCCTTTCGAATGGGACAGAGAACGATTGGTATCTCTGGCTGTTTCGGAGAGTCCCTTGAACTCCTACGACGGGCGATTTCAAAGCCGACGAATCCCTACCTGTTAAAATATCATTACGATTCGGCATCAATGACTAAAAATAGCTCAAAACGAAACCAAAACAGATAAAAATTAAACATAAATCGATGAAGGAATCCAAAAAAAATGTACCTTTACACCCGCTTTCATAGAATGTTTATCAAAACAGAAAAATGAGTCTGAAAGATAGTATTCTCTCCATACTGTTTGCCTTGTTCGCCATGAATGGACAGGCTCAAACTCACCAGCACCTTGCTGATGAACTACGCGGCATGGCATTGGAAAAGGCCGTCGCCGCTTCACCATCTATGCTGTCCGACCAAACCAACACGGAGACAGAAACCACAAATACTTACGATTTTTGCGAGGCCAATGCCGATGGAATCATGCTTTACTACCGCTATGTGGAGCAAGATTACTGTGAATTGGTGGCGGGGACCTCAAAATATAGCGGCATCATCAGAATCCCTTCCTATGTGACCGGGCGGCATATTCCTGTGGTAGGCGTGGGAGCCTTGGCCTTCAAGGATTGTGAGGTTGTAACAGAGGTGTATCTGCCCAACACCATGTTATATCTGGAGTCCGTCTCGTTCTACGGCTGCAGCCTGTTGCAGAAAGTGGATGGGGGTGAGAATCTGGTGGCTATCGGCCGCAATGCTTTCGAAAACTGCCGGGAATTGTCGTCCGTCAACATACCTCAATCGTTGGAGTATGTCGGCTATGAGGCTTTCTATAACTGTCCTAAAATGGATAAACCGCTTTACAACGACAATTTCTTCTTCTATTTTCCAATGATGAATTATGAGTTTCAGGGCCAGACTTACACCATCCCCGACGGCATCAAAGTGATAGGAGAAGGAGCATTTATCTTTACCTTCCCCGACGAGGTGGTCATTCCCAATACGGTGACGACCATATCGGATTATGCATTTGACGGCAGCCATATCACAAAGGTGACGATTCCCAATTCGGTAGAGACCATCGGAGACCATGCTTTCGGCCAATCATTCATCGTGGAGGTGGTTGTGCCTTCTTCGGTGAAGAACTTCGGCAAAGGGGTGTTTAACACCGCTTGGCACTTGAAGAAAGCGGTATTGGAAATCCCGTTAGACAGCATACCCGAGGAGACTTTTTATAACTGTTTCGACTTGGAGGAGGTGACGTTCCCGGCTACTGTACACAAATTTGGCGACAGGGCATTTACGAAATGCCAGTCACTACCCAAACTGCCCGACCTCTCAAACATCGACACTCTGGGGGTAGAAATGTTCGCTCAGTGCTATGCGCTGGAATCGGTCACTATTCCCCCTTCCATTACTTATATCCCCGACAACACTTTCTACATGTGCACAGGCTTGAAGGAAGTGAACTTGCCCGAGGGTCTTGACCGCATCGGCGATTGGGCTTTTTGGCAAGATTCCAAATTGGAAAGCATCCATATCCCGTCGTCAGTCAAGAGCATAGGCTACGCTGCTTTTGCTTTTTGCAAAAAACTGAAGTCGATTTACCTACCGGATGGTCTTGTCTCCATCGGCGATGATGCCTTTTCACAACTGAGTGAGTTGGAGTCCATAACCATACCTGAGAGCGTTCAGAGCATCGGAAGGGATGCCTTTTCCTATGGATTCAAACTGAAGGATGTCTATGTGTCATGGCAGAACCCCATCCAACTGGAGCAAGATATTTTCGACAGTTACCAACACAAGCTGGGGATGACCCTGCATGTGCCAGCAGGCACCGCCGAGCGCTACGCATCTGCTCCTTACTGGTCGAAATTCAAGGACATCGTAGAAGACGTTACTGGCATCGCCCGTATTGAAGTCAATGGGAAGTCTGTACGTCACTCACGCCCGGTGAAGAGACTCGACAATGGCAGAATCATCATTGTCAGCGAGTCATCGGGAACCGTTCTGGTCGATGGCAGGAGGGTTTCCAAGTAGATGATGATTGGCCATTGATTACCATCTGCCCCCAACGGTCTTCGTCTTTCATTCCATCCCCTAACTATCTGTACCATGAGCCTCAGCCAGCCCAAATGGCAGGGAGGCATGAATTGCGGTACAGATAATGACCGATTGCGGTACAGATAATGACCAGTTGAGGTACAATCAGGCACAAATCGGAAGGCTATCACTGGAGTGATAGGATCCTCTCACTGTAGTGATAGCAATCTCTCACTCCAGTGATAGTGTTTAATAAATGTTAATCATGCTGGTTTTGAGGTTCTCGAATGCAAGCAGAAGACATTGGAAACCACCATGCAAAGATAGCATTTTTTCTTGAAAATCCGTCATGTTCCGGAGGAAAATTTCTCATCTCTGAACAGCCATTGTGCGCTTTGCCGCCAACTATATTTTTTGAAGTATCGCAAAAAAAGTTTGAATCATATTGTCACAAAACTGAAGATTTTGCGTATATAGGTCAGAAGCAACCAAAAAGAATGACTACAGAGGAGTTCAAACAGCAGGCAGAAACGCTCAGAAAACATCTGCTCGCCACCGCCCATAAGTATCTGGGAGAGACCGACGAGGCAGAGGACATCGTGCAGGACGCGATGATCAAGCTCTGGCTGATGCACGATGACCTTCGCCCACCGATAGGAGGCATCGGCAGCGTTATCACCCGCAACCTCTGTGTTGACTGTCTGCGAAGGAAGAAGTCGGCCATCGACATCTCCCAATTTGCCGAAGAGGAGGAAACCGCCGACAACGGTGAGGAGATTGAGCAGATGATGCAAATCATCGACACCCTGCCCTCAACACAGCGCACCATGCTTCGGATGCGCCACTTGGAAGGCATGGAGATGCGCGACATCGCGACGGTGCTCGGCTCTACGGAGACCTCTGTGCGCCAAACTCTCAGCCGGGCGCGAAAGGTAGTGCGACGGAAAATGGTTGTATGGCTGGCTGCCGGCTGCCTCGCCGCTGGTCTCATCATGGCGGCAGGCCGATGGATCACCACGGAAAGGGAAGAAGAGTGCATCACGATTGTCTACGGAAAGAAATACACTGACAAGCAAACCGTGATGCTGGAGATGAAGCGCACGATGGGAGAAATCACTGAGGATCATCCTCAAGACGAGATAGAAAACCAATTGAACGAATTATTTGGAGATTAGGATATGAGAAAGGAATTAATCATAATGATTTGGCTGCTGGCTACTACGGCAAATGCTCAGAACGGCCTGAATATAGCCCAGCTCTTCGACGGGAAGGTCATTCCGCAGGAACGCATGGTGGAGACCCGCGTCAAGGGCAAGATGCTGAGCAAGTATCAGCTGACATTCTTCCGAAGCGCACGCTTCGAGGCAAAAGACAGGGGCGAGATCAACCGTGTGCACGACCTCATAGAGCTCGACTTAAAGCAGCACGCCAGTTTTACCTATGCAGACAACTACTCCAGCAAAAAGAGCAACTCGAAGGAGACACTGATGTTCCAGTTGCCCAAGACTGGCCAGCTGAACCGCTTTCTCTGTTATAAGCGGAAAGGCGATGAGATTACGGTCGTCTATATGGAGGGCTCACTCAACTCGGTCTATACATTGAAAGATATCATTAAATAAGGGATAAGAAACATCAAAAACAAAAAATGCATATGAAACAGTTATTTATGATTTTGCTGTTGGCTGTCAGCACTGTCAGCACTCATGCAGCAGACCAAGACACGCTGACCATCCAAAAGCCTCAGCGCGTCAGGATTATTACAGGCGACTCCATCCAGAAAATAACGGTCTACGGACGTGAGGGTGACGAGAAATACAGTTACGAGAATACCATCCAACTGGTGGATTCCAACTACGTCAGCAGCGTGAATATCAACAAGGACCGCTGGGACCTGAGCATCAGCGTGGGAAGCAACAACGATAAGGGTTTTCACAACGAGATCAGCTCGCACATCGGCGTCGGACTCTGCAATCCCATCAGTGCCTGTTTCAACGGTAGCAGTTCCGTAGGCAGTTCCTTTGAGATATTCTGGACAATAGCCCAATGGGACCACTTCTCGCCAAAGTATAAGAACTGGTACTCTTTCGGATTTGGTATCGACTGGCGAAACTACCGGATGAACGGACGAAGCTATTTCATGAAACAGACCGATGGCACACTGACAGAAGAGCACTATCCCGATGGCTACGACCCAATTTTCTCGCGCATCAAGGTGTTCAGCCTGAACGTGCCGCTGCTTTTCGGGCATGAGTTCAGCAAGGGCTTGAGCCTGACGGTCGGTCCGGTTCTCAACTTCAATACCTATGCCAGCATCAAAAACCGCTATTTCGACGATAAGGGCGAACGCCACACCGATGTCTACAAGGCTATCCATCAAAAGCCTGTCACCATCGACTTCATGGCCATCGTGGAACTGCTCAACCTGAGATTCTATGGCAAATACTCGCCCATGAACACGCTCAGCTCCACATATGGCAAGAACATCAACTTCCAGTCGGTATCCTTCGGAATCTATTTGTAATCCGCAGGCGACTCTGCGCGGTGAGCCTGCTGCAGCCATCAACAAACAGCCCGGGGCAAAACCCCGGGCTGTTTATTTGTCTAAAAGAAATGTGTTGTCAGTGCTTTAATCTATTTCCTCGTCAGCCTCGTAGCCGCCCATCTCGCGAATGGCATTCTTCAACATGGTGTGTTGGCGATAGAGGTGGTTGACGGCTTCCTCACCCACGGTGTAGTCGTGCATAGGACTCTTCAGGAAGAAGCTCAGGAAACGCTGTGTGCCGCAGCGACCGGCGCGGGCGGCGAGGTCGATCAACAGACAGAGGTCCAGACAAACAGGTGCTGCGAGTATGGAGTCGCGGCAGAGGAAATTAATCTTGATCTGCATGGGATAGCCCATCCATCCGCAAATATCGATATTATCCCACGACTCCTTGTTGTCGTTGCGCGGTGGGTAATAGTTGATGCGCACCTTGTGATAGTAATCACTGTAGAGGTCGGGCTGCTCGTCTGCCTTCAGAATGGTTTCCAACGTGGAGAGTTTCGACACTTCCTTGGTGCGGAAATTCTCGGGAACATCGAGCACCAGTCCGTCGCGGTTGCCCAGGATATTGGTCGAGAACCATCCCTCCAGTCCCAGACATCGCGTGCCGATGATAGGTGCGAAACCGCTCTTCACCAGCGTCTGTCCTGTCTTAAAGTCCTTGCCGGCGATAGGCATCTGCGTCTTCTCTGCCAACTGCCACATGGCTGGAATATCGACCGTTGTGTTCGGAGCGCCCATGACAAACGGACAACCCTCAACTAAAGCGGCATAGGCATAGCACATCGAGGGTGCAATATGCTCGCGGTCGTCAGCCTTCATGGCTGCCTCGAGAGCGTCGAGCGTGTAGTGTACCTGCTCGTCGATGGGCACATAAATCTCTGTAGAGGCAGCCCAGAGGACTACGATACGGTCGCATTGCTTCTCGGCTTTGAACTGGCGGATGTCCTCACGGAGCTGCTCCACCATCTCCCAGCGTGTGGGAATATCCCCACTCTTCGAGGGGTCGGAGGATTTTTTCACGTTGTCACCGTCCAGACGCTTGGCGTAGTTCTTGTCGAAAGCAGCTTTAAGGGGTACTATCTGCTCGAGTTCCTCGCGCACAGGCTCAATATCCGCGCGCTTGAGCACCTCTGCGTAAACGGCTGACTGGTAGGCGTTCTGCGGATAAACGTCCCAGCATCCGAAGACGATATCGTCCAAACTGGCAATGGGAACGATGTCGGCATAGTGGAGATATTGCTTCTCGGCACCGCGTCCCACGCGCACCTTGTCATACTGAGTCATGGCACCAATGGGCTTGGTCAGTCCTTTGCGTGCCATCAGCGCACCTGTCATGAAAGTTGTTGCTACTGCGCCGTTACCGACGATTAAGATTCCAAGCTTGCCGTTGGCAGGCTGCACATTAGTCTGTTTCATAGTTTTTGCTTATAAAATGAGTAAATTTCCGCAAAGTTACGCATTATTATCCGATATAAACAAATAATTTGTAAGGTTTTTCTTTCTAAAACACAAAAACTATAACAAAATGATAGAAATCCATACGAAGTTTGCAGTCTTTATACGAAATCACCGTCTCCGTCACCGTCATCCCCATCCGTCTTCGGAGTGGTCTTGGGCTTGGGAGTCTGCTTGCGCGTCTTCCTCGTGATCTCTCCCTGCATCATCTTGGCGTAGGGAACGAGTGAATCCGCAACCTTCGCGATGTCCTCGTCTGAGGATTCATCCGTCAAACCCTCGGAAGCCGACTGCGCCAGCTCCTCGATGGCCTTCTCTGTCAATCCAAAGTCCTTGCACTTGTCTTGCAGAGTCTTCAATAGTTTCTTGTTCATAAATGCGAATTGTGATTAATCACCACAAAGATATTGTCTTTCCTGCTCAAACAAAAGGAACAAATCAGCCCGTTTCCGACAATACGATTATTGTCGTAAAATGAAGAAAACGAGCACGTCATGTTACCAAAATTTGGTAACAAACTACAGCTTATTATAAGGAAACTACTCTTCCTCCTCTTCGTTGCGGATGCCTACAAGAAATCCTCCGAGATGCACATTTCCCGTGCCCTCATCTTCCTCAACATACCAAGTCACACTCTCCACAACCCACTCTGACGATCCGAAACCGACACCTTCAGGATAGAGTCCACCCATATTCGAAACGACAATCACATCACCCACACTGGGAACAGCAGGCATCTCAACGACAAACTCTTTTCCTTGACGAGTTGAAAACTTAATCTTCATAATACTTCTTAATTAATTTTTAGACAATATTTTTTTTGTTATTTATTTGGAAGTTTCAATATTTGTTCGTATATTTGCACCAACGATTCCGTAGCTAATGACTACCGATTCGTTGCATACGAGCATCTGTCTCACGGCAGGTGCTTGTCATTTTTAAACAAGAGCTTAAATGTTCCATCTGGATTTCTTAACCATACTTCATCGATGGCTTTCTCTGTCAATCCAAAGTCCTTACACTTGTCTTGCAGAGTCTTCAATAGTTTCTTGTTCATATTACGAATTGTGATTAATCACCACAAAGATATTGTCTTTCCGAATGAGATGAAAGAATCAAACCAGCCCGTTTCCGACAATACGCGCATTGTCGTGAAATGATGAAAACAGCGCGGTTTTTCATCATCTTTCCCCCTCATGCTTCTAGTTCATCGTCTTTTCTCAATAATATTTGGTTCGTATCACTATTTTTGTTATCTTTGCAACATGGAAACAATATATGATCATAATCCGACAAAAGAAGAATGGAAACAACTGGGATATATGCCCAGAGAGCAATATGAAAGTATCGTAGATGACGATTGTAGATTCTACGACCTCGCAAGGTTGTTCCATATCCGAGAAAAGAAATGGAAGATGAGAAGGTACATCAACAAAGTCAAGGATGTTGATATGAAAAATTCATTTTTCAGAACTATATACCACCCATGAATTTATTGAATTTTTCAGCTTTCCAACCTAATTTCTGAATTATTACTTCTACATTCTTTACTTTTCTACCTCTTAGGTATTTAACCATATTGTCAAAAATCATGTCATAGTCATTGACAATTATCCTTTTTTCGAAATGCCTGAAGAAATCTTCTTCATTTATGTTGAATTTCTCGAAGATTGTTCTCAGGTTGGTAATTTCCTTTTTATACCCATAGCCTTGTTTCAGCACAGCCTCATAGTGCCGCGCCTCAACTCCCATTCTTTTTATGAAATCAGCGTAAGTCCTTCTGGCGCATAGTTGATTTACAACCTCCATGGCAGCTACTTTGCTATCGGGATGTTTAGCTCCTAAAACTTTCCAGTTCTTGGCCTTTGCATGACGTAGTTCGTGCCAAACGCTTTCAAGAGCATATTCCTGATTGAAGGTAAGAGGCTGTTTGTTCTTGATAGCCTCCATCACCCCTTGTAATTCACGCATGGCGTTGAATGTTGTTATCTTTCCCTCCACTCCAATCACCTTGATTGACGTATTGGAGATAAGTATCTTCTGCCTGTAACTGCCATCATCCATCTTCTGCGTGACAGTCCTCATGATACTCCCCTTGAAATTCCAACGATCAATATGGAATCCGTCAAAAGTCCCATTCACCCTTTCGCTACTAAGCTTTTCATTCAGAAAATCGAGCACCTCCTTTTCGTGTATTTGCCTATCTGAACTTCTGTCGACGACAGTATTAGCCCAAGATTTTACAGGTTCAAATATCGAGTTGTTACTAACCGCCTCTGCTTGTGAAGTCTGCTTCACCCCCACATACTTCCCATTATCCCTCATCCAGTAAGGCAGCCTCCTTGCCCCCTCAATCCGCTCTTGGTTCTCCCCAATCCACTTCCGAAACCCTTCATGCGGCTCGGTAATCTCCCCCTTGAAATGAAAATCCGAAACATCCTCACCATTGAGCACC
>JAEEXN010000013.1 GCA_016291595.1 Prevotella sp. | reverse complement strand
GAACAGATACCACTTGCCTTTGTATTCAACGATGGAGTGGTGGGTGGTCCAACCAACCACGGGCTCCAGAATCACACCCTGATAGGTGAAGGGGCCGTAAGGATTATCGCCCACAGCATAGCAAAGATAGTGGCTGTCGCCAGTGGAATAAGAGAAATAGTACTTGCCGTTCTGCTTGTGCATCCACGAAGCCTCGAAGAAGCGGTGAGGGTCGTCGGCTTTCAGCGGCTCGCCGTTCTCGTCGACAATGACAACGGGGCGTGGAGCCTCGACGAACTGCAGTACGTCGTCGGTCATGCGGGCCACAAAACTGGTCAGTGCTGGGGCGCCAGCCGGGGCAAAGAGTTCGGTCTTCTTGTCGGGAGCATGTCCGAGGTCGACAGCATTGGCTGGAGCAGGAGCGGTATCGGGCTGGGCAATGGGTGCATAGGGTGCTGCAAGAGGTGCGCGCCACTGCAACTGTCCTCCCCAGATGCCGCCGAAATAACAGTAAATCTCGCCGTCGTCATCCTTAAACACGCAGGGGTCGATGCTGAACGAGCCGCGGATAGGGTCCTTTTCCGGGCGGAACGGACCTTCGGGACTGTCGGCAACGGCTACGCCCAGACGGAACATGCCCGTATAGTCTTTGGCAGAGAAAATGAGATAGTATTTGCCGTTTTTCTCAACGGCATCGTTGTCCCACATTTGTTTCTCAGCCCAGGGTACGTCATTCACGTCTAAGATGACACCGTGGTCGGTCACTTCGCCCTCCATCACGTCGTCCATCGACAGTACGTGATAGTCGCGCATCTGGAAGTGCCCGCCGTCGTCGTCGAAGCACTCGCCGCTGTCCCAGTCATGGCTGGGGTAGACATACAGACGTCCGTTGAACACGTTGGCAGAGGGGTCTGCCATATAATCACTTGGGAAAAGATATCTGGGTTTCATTGTTTTTTTGTTTTTTTTATGGGGTTAATGGGAATAATGGGAGTAATGGGATAAATGGGGTTATTCGAAGATTTTAATCACCTGTTGGAGAATGGGCTTCTCGTTGTAGTCGCGGTCGAAGAACAGCGGATAGTTGGTGCGGCCCTTCACGGGGAAATCATTCAGCCACGACGAGCCGTCGTCAACTCCCCAGAATGTGATGCGGCTGATCTGGTTGCGATGCTTGAAATAGATTTTAAACAAATCGGTGTAGAGTTTGTTGAATGTCTCGATGCCCTCCTCGGTGATACCGTTCCGGTAGGGATTCATTTTCTCGTCGTACTGGAAGTTCTGGTTGATGTCGGCACCTCCGAAGTTTTCAGGATTCGGGAGCATGTTCAGGTCGAGCTCGGTCATCATGATCTTCACACCGCAGGCGGCAAAAGCGTCCATGCTCTTCTCGTATTCCGCAAGGTCGGGATAGTCGAGTCCGTTGTGGCTCTGCATACCGATGGCATCGACGCGTATTCCCTTCTCCTTGAACTCGCGTACGATACGGCAGGTAGTCTCGCGCTTGCCGGGCTTCGACATGGAGTAGTCGTTGATGTAAAGCTCGGCGTCGGGATCGGCCTCATGGGCAAACTTAAACGCCAGTTCGATGTAGTCGGGACCAATGATATTATAATAAGGTGAGCGTCGCATCTCACCGTTGTCTTCTACAGTCTCGTTGACGACGTCCCATCCCTTGATGCGCCCTTTGTAGCGGCCCACCACAGTGGCGATATGCTTGTGCATGCGGTCGATGAGCACCTCACGGCTGACGGGTTTCCCCTCCTTGTCGGTGAACATCCATTTGGGGGCCTGTGAGTGCCACACCAGACAATGGCCGGTGATGGTGAGACCGTTATCTTCGGCAAACTTCACGATGCGGTCGGCCTCGGTCCAGTCGTAGCGGTCTTCCTCAGGATGGATTACCTCGCCCTTCATGCAGTTTTCCGGCACAATGGCGTTGAAGTGTTTCTTCACGATGGGGGCAGCCTTCGGGTCGATGCCTGCCACCTGGTCGGTATTCATGGCCACGCCGATGAGGAAGTGCTTTCCCAGCACCTCCTTCAGCGTCGGCTCCTTCTCTGTTGTGCTACCGCAACAACAAAGCAGTAATGATAGTATTGAGAGAGAGATTATGTGTTTCATTTGTTTCTTGCTTCAATTTCCTTGTTAATCTGGTCAATCTTCTCGTCGCTCAGCTCATATCTTGAGATGATGAACATGGCTAAAAGCAGCAGGATGGCGGGAATGACGCATACCAACCAGCGGATACCTTCTTGTGCGAGTGCTGGCAGTGTCTCCATGTTGTTCATGAAGTAAGCACCGGCGGCATTACCTACCGACATCATGGCAAAGGCTGTGATGAAGAACAGGGCGATGACGCGCAACGGGCGGTTGCGCTTGAACTCTTTCCAAAGGTCGCTGACCTTCACGTTCTTGGTCTCTTTCTCGTCCATCACGACGCGCTCCTTGGTCTGCGAGAAGCAGAAGATGAGCAGTGACAGGCCCACCAGCGAGAAGATGAGCATGGTGAGGAACCAAGCGTGCGAGTCGTTAGGAAGGTTGCTCGACTCAGAGGCAACGGGCTTGTAGTTTACCAGCCACAGCACAAAGCCGGGAACAACACCACCCAGGGCCATTCCAGCCTTGAAGAAGATGCCCGTCAGCGCGTTAACGATACCCGAGATGCGGCGTCCCGTGGTATATTCGCCATAGGAGATGACCTCGGGAATGAGTGCCCACATATAACCGGTAGCCACAATAACACCCGTCGACTTGATGAACTGGGCGATATAGACCAGTGTGATGTTCTCCTGCACAGTTCCGATGCGGCTGATAATATACAGCAACGCCATACCGAGAATAGCAACGGAAAGGAAAATGTAGAACATGTTCTTCTTTCCTACCTTCTTCTTGATGGCCGGAACCAGCGGCATGAAGATGAACGAGGGCAGTGAGCCCAGACCCATGAACAGTGCCATCTGGATAGGAAGTTCTGCTCCGGCAAGCGTAGCCACCAGCAGGGGCACACCAGCCGATACGCACAGTCCGCCCACGTTGGCCATGAACATGCGTACGGAGGTGAGAATGGTTATCTCGTCGGTGTCGCGCGTCAATGATGAGTTCAAGGCGCCATAAGGCACGTTAATCAGCGTGTAGAGCATCGACATGCCCACATACGTGATATATGCATAGAGGATGGAAGGCTTGAAACCATCCCAGAAACACAGGATAGCCAGAATGGTGAGTGGAATACCACCCATGATAAGATAGCTCCTGTATTTTCCCCAGCTCGGATTATGCTTGTCGACGAATGTTCCTACCAGCGGATCCCACAATACGTCGACCAGTCGTACGATTAGGAACATCGTTCCGGCCAGTCCTGCCGATTTGGCAGCATCGCCGCCCAGCACATACACATCCGTGTAGAAAAACAGAAGATACATGCAGATGGTCTGATAAATCAGATTCTGCGCCAGATCGCCCGCACCGAATCCGATGCGCTGCAACCATGAGAGTTTGTAGAAGCCTTTTGCCTCTTGTGTCGATTGGTTTGTTTCCATTTTTATGATGTATTTTTATGTTTATTCTTTCTTTTTCCGAAGAGTCTGTCTGCGTTTTCCTACTTTCCGGCGGTCAGCGCCTGGATTCTCTCTGCAGCATAGCGGCCCATCACCTCATAGCCTTTGGCATTGGGGTGCAGCCAGTCTTCCTGCCATTCCTCACGTAGCTGGAGGGGATTCTGCGGGTCGCGCATCACCTCATCGAAATCGATGACACCGTCGATGTCTTTGCTGGTGCGTATCCACTGGTTAACGGTCTGGCGGGCAGCCTCCTTAAACCAGTTCCCCTCGTCGTAGAAACTCTTGCCGAAAGGCAGGATGGTAGCCATGAGTACCTTCACACCGCGTTCGTGAGCAGTCTTGATAAATCTCTTATAGGCATCCATCAATTCGCGGGCCACTTGTTCGCTGCGCCCGTTGCTGCCGCCGATGTCGTTAATTCCCTCGTAAATGATGATATATTTAAAGTTGCGTTGGCTCATCACGTCGCGCTCGAAACGCTTCACTGCCGGCTCGCTCAGTCCGCCGTTTAGCACACAGTTGCCGCCGATACCCAGGTTCACCACACCATACTCGATGCCTGCCGGGTTGTTTTGCCGGCCAATCAGATCCTCGTTGGCAATATCGGTCCATCGGTTTTGCAGGTTCGTGGTCGTGCCGCGCCCGTCGGTAATCGAGTTTCCAATGGCAGGAATGCACTCGTTGCCCTCACCGTTCACGTCCAGCGCACTGATGCTATACCAGTGGTCGAGTTTCTCGAAAGTTATGAATTTCTTGCCGGGCTTGGCCTCGCCTTTCATGATATACGACGTGGTGCGCGAGCCACGGTGCGATGTGGCGTTCACGGGTGTCTTTCCATAGCAAATCGTGATGGAGAGACGTTGCAGAGGCTGCAGATTAAAATTTGTTGCATCCGAGAATATGGCCTGTCCCGCATCGATGGTCACGTTACGCTTGCCGTTGAATGTCAGGTAGCGAACCGACTTCTTCACGATGGCCGTGTAGTCGGTGCCAGGCAGGTCGTTGCGCCCGCTCTCATCAGCTGTCAGGTTGGCAATATAAACCGATTTGATTTCCACCGGCTCTTTGCTGAACTCGTTGGAAAACTGCATGCGCAACTGTTTCCCACCGAACGACACATGGATAATCTCACGCACCGAGCAGTCGGTCAGTTCAGTGGTCTGAGGCATGTCGCTCTTACCCGTAAACTCCGGTGCTGTGGCCCATGTAGTGGCCCATTGTGTGTTGTCTTGTGCGTTGGCGTAGAGTGCAAAGACGGTCAAAAATAAAAGGACTAATTTTTTCATGTTGCAAAGATAATGCTTTATTTTTATCCCGTCTTTTGTAAATGTATCATCTATGTTTTCATTTGTATCATTTCCTCCAGCAGTCCTTCGCAGGCGTCTTCGAGCAGTTCAATCACCAGTTCGAAATCACGGTCAACGCCATAGTAAGGATCAGGGACAGTAGCCTGTCCGGGATGGTGCCGCAGGTAGTCTGCCATGCATACAATCTTCTTCCTGTCGGCGTCAGAGTGTGCCTGGTGTCTCAGGTCGTAGATGTTCTCCTTGTCCATGCCCACAATCACGTCGAAAAGGTCGAAATCGGTGCTGCTGAACTGCCTTGCCCGGCTGTTGAAGTCGTAACCGTGGCGTGCTCCGTGTCGGCGCATACGGGAGTCGGGCAGTTGTCCGATGTGCCATCCGCCAATACCGGCAGAGTCTATCTCAAACAGATGTCCCAATCCCCGCTGCTCAACCATCTGCTTCATGATGCCCTCGGCTGCAGGTGACCTGCATATATTTCCCAGGCAGACGAAGAGGATTCTCTTTTTACTCATATTTATATATATGTATGTTAGCCTATTTCCGCTACAAAAATACATAATTCTTTTCATGATGAAGACTCTAAACAGAAAAAGAATCGTATCTTTGCACCATCAAATCTGTATACAGACACGTGGTTTTGGGGTACAATTCGCCTGTGAGCGACAGTTTTTCAGCCTGTTTTTTCTGTTTGTCGCAGAATTGTCGCGCTGTCGCAATATGAAAGTGAAAAAAGTGAGAAAAATAATCCAGCGAACAAATATACGCCGTATCTTTGCATCAAGAAAACAAAAAACAGGCAGCCATTCCGCTACAGAAAAGAGCTCGCTGGAACAGAATCAGCTAAGCCTGTTGAAAATAAAACCAAATGTTCAACAATTAGAGGATTAAGACAATGAAAAAGATAATGACAATGGTCGTAGCCGCCATGATGGCTTCTCTCAGCGTGAATGCACAGAGTAATCAACCCAAGCACGAGCTCGGTGTCAGTTATGGAATTGGTGTGTCACTCCTCGGTGACGGTATAGGAAATGCTATCGGCAATGGTATATTCGATCAGCTTTCAGGTTACAAGTGGGAGGATAATAAGCAGTTCGGCACATTGGGCGTAGAATACTTCTACCATCTTAATAATCCAAACTTGGCAGTCGGTGCTATCGCTACCTTCGCTAAATACAGTGAGGATGTTGCCAATAAAAAAAGTGGTGAGAAAGTAGGTGACCGTTCTCGTACATACATCGCATTCATGCCATCAGTAAAATACTACTGGATGAATAAAAAGAACTTTGGCGTCTACACGAAAGCAGCCGTTGGCGGAATGATGATGAAGGACGAGAGAAACGATTTGGAAACAAATAAGATGTCTTCCGACAATAAACTCTACTTCATGTATCAGGCTTCATTGCTCGGCCTTGAGGCTGGCAGCCAGAACCTGCGCGCATTCGCAGAGGCTGGAGTTGGAGAGCAGGGTATCATATTGATTGGTGTACGGGCGAAATTCTAAATATCGGAATCCCTCCTCGTTGCAGACCATCTGATGAGTTGTAATAGTCTCCAGCTGAGTTAATCATAAGAAAGTCAAACCTATAAAAAAATAATCGATATGAATAAGATAAGATTTTGGATGCTTACCACTATTATTCTTTGTGGTACAATGGGCATGCAGGCCCAGATCATGAAAGCTGCCGACTTGGAGAAATATGCCAAGGAAAGATATGGTGACAAATGGCTTGATGCGGCTGCCAACCTGGCCACCACCATCGAGCTCGACAAGAACCAGTCACTGACCTATCAGGAAGTGATTGAGGCGAAAGGAAAGAGCAAACAACAGCTGTACGTAGCCATTAACTATTGGGTAACAGCTACATTCAAAGATAAGCAGGCTATAACGCTCAATGATAAGGATGCTGGATGCATCATCATCTCTTCGACAATCCCTAATATAGTTGAACATACTGGTACGCTGAACAAATATAGCGTTAGTATTACTCCCGTCATCCGAATCGATATCAAGGATGAGCGTCTGCGAGTCACTTATACCGTACAAAGCTACGATATTCTGGCCGACATCAGTGGTGGCTGGCTTACAATGGCCAGTGAAAGCGACCGTCGGACATACGGTGACTCAAAGCGCAAGAAGGATGACAAGACAAACGAGAACCTGTATGACGAGCAGTGGGAAATCGCACGCCACTACCCATTTGTGCAGAAAGACGCCCAAAAGCGCACCTGTGCTAAGGCACTCGTCATGACACATGCATTCTCGAATGCCGTCATCGACAAGATCGAGGAGGCCGTGAAAAACGGTATCGTGGGCAACGACAATGACGACTGGTAATCATGCGCTGTATGTCAGCATGGGAAAACGGGTGATGTGATATCACTCGTTTTTTATGCGTTTGTAAAAGTGTCGCAATTGATGATGGATTAACTTCTTTTCAGTCAACAGAATACACTCATATTCAACATGAATCAGACCTTCATTGGGCGGTGAATCTGAAAAGAATACATATAACGGAATATTTAACAACCAACAAAAACCGATTAAAACAAGATGAAAACATGTAGCGAAAGGTTCCAAATTGGAAACGAAATGAAATGGGAAACTCCCGATCCTGGCATCCGTCGTCAAATCATGGGCTACGATGGCCAGCTGATGATGGTGAAGGTGGTTTTCGAAAAGGGAGCAGTGGGCACTGTCCACACGCACTATCACAGTCAGGCTACCTATGTGGCAAGTGGTAAGTTCGAGCTCACCATTGGCGGCGAGAAGCGTATCTTGACAACAGGCGACGGCTATTATGTTGCTCCCGATGAGCCTCATGGTTGTGTCTGTCTCGAGGCAGGCACTCTAATCGATACCTTCAGCCCCATGCGTGCCGACTTTCTGGGCATCTGAGGCCTTCAGAAAGAAGGAATGCGAGACATCGTGATATGAAGAATAGGTTAAACATGAAATAAAGCGTATGAAGATTATAGACGACAATCTGCTGAACGACGTGATAAGACAGGCGCAGGAGTCGCCTCGCTTGCGGATGAATTATAATTTCCATCAGAGTCTCGATGACAAGTGCCATCGGTTTTTGAATGCGGTGGAAGTGGGAACCGTCATTCCGATACATCATCATGTGACCAAAGATGAGACGTTTGTCATCCTGAAAGGTAAGGTGCAGATAATAACATACCGTGACGACGGTTCTGTTATTGAGCGCGTGACCATCTGCCGCGAGGAAGGACGCTATGGCGTTGACATTCCGAAAAACACCTGGCATTCGCTGGAGTGTCTTGAGCCCGACTCCGTTATCTTCGAGGTCAAAGAAGGTCCCTTCATCCCGCATGAGGAGGATGGAATACTGACGATTCGATGAAGGTCGTCCCACCCCAATCATCCTATTGAATTCTATTAAAAATCTGTGGAAAACCTCTGGCTGGATTCTTCTTCCCGCCGGTGATGAGTCTGCTCACCATCAGCGGGAAGAAGGATTCAGTTTTTGGTTTGTAAGATATTTATAGCCCTGCGTTGATTAGCGTGCGGAACTGCTGAATGCCCTGATGGTTGTTGTCAAGGGCTTCCACCTCTTTCAGATAGCGCTCGGCATGTTCCATGTCGCCCATTCCGTAGTAGCCAAGGGCAAGCATGTACTTACAGTGGATAAGGTTCTTCGTATCTAAAGAGTCCTCCCAAATGAGCAGGTCGGGTAGGGATACGGCAAAGTAGTCCATGATCTGCTTCCTCCCCGAGCTTTGTTCGTCTCCCCGTAGCCCTCCGAAGATATGCTGTTTGCCGTAGTTGATGAGCCGGTAGAAACGTCCGTGGGCTTCACCGTCGCGCCCAAGTTTGTGGAGAGCCAGTCCCTGATAGAAAATCTTGTCAGGTTTAGCATCGTTGTAGTACATGGCGGCAGCTGGCTCCTGCGGTCCCTTTGTGGCCTCTTCCCAGCACTCCAAGGCTCTTCCATTATTGCCGAGGGCATCGTAAGCCACGCCAAGCAGGTAGTAAAAATCGTTCTCCTGCGCTCCGTAGAGCTTTCCCTCGCCGAGGTGATGGGGATATTCCAGGCACTCGTTGAGCAATTTGACAGCCTTCTCATAGTCTTTGTCGACAATAGCCTGCTTGGCCAGTTCTACACGGCAAACCTGATACTGTGTGGGAACCTTGCCTTCGCCTCCCTCCCACGGATGGAAGATGCGGGCATCGAGTTTCTGCATAGCCTCGTCGTAACGGCCTAGCTGATTGAGCAGTGTGATCTCCTCGAGCACAAGGTCATCGCGGCGCTGGATGAGCCCAGGATATTTCTGCAGGAATGCCAGACGCTCTTCGTGAGGACGGTGTAGGCGCTTGTAGAGCTGGTCGAGTTCCATCAGTATGCGCTCGTCGTTCTCGTCGAGGTGGAAGGCTCGCTCCATGTATTCGAGAGCCTCCTGCTGTTTGTCCTGTTTGTTGAAGCGGCCAAGGGCCAGGTTACGCCAGACGGTGGGAAACTCAGGATCTAGTCGGGCAGAATGTTCCCAATTCTCAATGGCCAAGTCGTACTGACGGGCGGCATAGTA
The DNA here is from genome assembly GCA_016291595.1 of Prevotella sp. Classification (GTDB taxonomy): domain Bacteria; phylum Bacteroidota; class Bacteroidia; order Bacteroidales; family Bacteroidaceae; genus Prevotella. Next base: position 35,823 of record JAEEXN010000013.1, on the reverse strand, counting down.
GAGGCAGCCGAGATAGTAAGGTGCACGGGCACCCTGCGGGTTAGCCCGCTTTGCGGCTTCAAGTGCAATGATATCCTCTGGGCGGTTGGGGAAGCAGTAGGTGGAATCTGCCTTCTCTGCCTCGTCGTAACGTCCCATATAATAATAGGTCATCGGAGTGGTGGCACCCATTCCCGACGTTCCGTCGCCTACCCGTTGCCTTTCCTCAATAGCTATCTGCCAGATGGCACGTGCCTCGTCGGTGAGTCCGGCGGCAACGTAGTCGAGTGCCACTTCATCATAGTTTTGTGCTGACCGGCGCAGCATCTGTTTCATTTCTGCCAGCATGTCCTCGTCCTGTTCAATGAGATATTGCTCGTAGCGGCAGCCGTAGTTGAAGAGATCATATTCCAGCGATTCGTCGATGAGTGCCAAGGCATCGCTTGTTTCTCCCAGCTTACGCAGAATGGCAGCCTTCAGCGCACGGGCCTTATGGTTGTGCCAGTTGTTATTCAGGCAACGGTTTACCTCGTCGAGTGCATCCTCATAGCGGCCTTGCATGGTGCTAATCTTGGCGGCTTCGAAATAGCCGGCATCAGCCCAGGCCTTGTTCCAAGTGGCTTTCCAGAAGAGCTCATAAGCCTCTGATGCCTTACCTTGGTATTTCAGCGCAAGGGCGAGGTTGTAGATCGGCTCGCCGTCGTAGGGATTGGGGTTGCGCTTTTGCGATAGTTTCACAGCCTTACGCAGATAATCCTCTGCCTTGGCGAACCGCCCCTTGCGTATATACCATAGGCCGAGAGCATTCAGGCAACGGATGTCATTCGGGTCGCGACGCAGAGCCTCCTCATAATAGTCGGTAGCCAGCCATGTGGCATGGCGGTACTGTTCCAGATGAAGACCAGTCAGATAGAGCTGCTCGTTGGTCTTAATCTGTTCTGGCAGAAGGGCTGCTTCGGCAGAGTCGGGAATGGGGCGGATTTCGTCTGCCTCGGCATGCCACTGCAACACGACACGCTGGCCATAGACGAAAGTCTTTACGATTTCGAAAGTCAGCTGGTTGAACTTGGCATCTTTCACATTGACCGTCTCCGTCAGTACGGTTTCAGGCGAAAGTGTCATCTCCTTCTTGTAGTATACCTCCCCATCGTCGTTGCGAAAAATGATGCAGACCTCCTGCTTGTTCGTGGCAAAGACTTTGAACTCAACAAGGTGACTACTCCCCTCACCCTTTGGAGAGGGGTCGGGGGTGAGGCTGTTGATGTTGAATATAAGGTCCTTCGAGGCTTCCTTTACTATGCCCAGTTCACGATAGGGCATAAAGTATTGTGTGAACATCTTTTCCTCATAAGGCATCAGCCAGGAGAAGTCGGGCTGGTTCTCGGTATAGACTCCTGCCATCAGCTCAATGTAGGGACGGAAGCCTTTGCGGTCAATTCCCCACTGTTTCATTTCCTCGGGCGTGGCCTCGTCGGTCAGGTTGCGGTCCCAGGCACGTCCGAAGTCACCGTTGCCCCACGTCCACTGTTTTTTGCCAGGTGAGAAGTGATGGCTGGCCACATGCAGCATGCCTGCCTTGGTATCGTTCTCATAACCGCCCTCGAAGTTGAAGCGCGAGTTCACGCCCATATAACTCGTAGGCACGAAGATATTCTTGTAGTTGGAAATGTCAACACCGGCAGAATAGTCCATCTTGTAATAGGTGCCGGTGGCGATAGGGAAAGAAGATACGGCACGCTTGCCATGATCGAACACGGCATTGATGTCTGGCGGGAATACGCTCTGGTACTGGTCGTTCACCTCCACGGCCGGATTGGCCCACCACAGGAAAGTCTGCGGCACATCGGTGCGGTTGTAGAGGCGTCCTTTGATTTCCAAGTAGGCACAGCCGGGGCGCAAGGTGAAGCCCGCCATGCCTTTCTGATGGAACATCTTCTCCATCTCGCTCACCCATACGGTCACAGAGCCGTCGGCATTCTCCTCGATATAGGTGTCCACAGGCATGAAGGTCGTGGGGCGGTGGTGCTGTGGCCAGTTGAACTCGATGCCGCCACTGATCCAAGGACCTGTGAGGCCTACCAGCGCTGGCTTGATGACGTGGTTGTAATACACGAAGTGGCGACGGGCAATCTTGTCGTAGGCCATCTGTATGCGGCCGCCCAGCTCGGGCAGCACCATCACCTTGATGTATTCGTTCTCCAGCCAGATGGCCCGATAGTCCTTGTCCACCTTCTCGTCGCTCATGGTCTCGACGACGGGGTAGGGGTATACCACACCACTTGAGCCTTGGTAGACGCGCTTTTCCAGGAATATCGGGTTCTTCTCTGCCTTCCCAATCTCATAGGTGGGGATGGTCACTATTTCTCTCCATGCTTTAACCATAGCGATGACTGTTATTTTGTTTAGAAAAGTTTTTTTATCGATAGATGAGTTTTATGCGTTTCACACCCTCGCCCGGTGTCTTGTCAGCCTCACGGGGCAGATAGATGGGAGCATCGGCCTGCAGGGGTAGAATACGCAGTTCCAGTTCGTGGCAGCCTTTTGGCAACCGCCACAGTCCATAGAGGAAGGGCCGCCCATACTGAAAATTGTCGGCTACGAGTTTTCCGTTGGCATACAAGCGGGCGCAGTCGCCCTGATACTCAATGCTGAGCAATTGTCTCTCACCAGCCTGCTCCAAAGCTTGGGAAAGACGAATCTGATAGACCGCAGCCTGCTGCCAGTCGGTTTCCGACGGTGCCTCGGCCACCTTGGCTTTTCCTTTCACGATGCTACGCAACGGACCTGCCTCACTGAGTTTGTGGCACTCTACGCTGAGGGGAGCCGATGGCGTTTTTGCAGTCTCATCGAGAAACAGGTGCTCGGCTTCACTTCGGGTGAGCAGATAGATGTTCTTGTACACGGGCTTCTCTTTTCCACGTGGATTCACCCCGCGCAGTGTTTTCCCATCCTGCAAGGCGATGGTGGTGGGAATGCCTTCTATCTGCATCATGTAGATGCGTCCGTCGCGCTTGGCCACCAACTGTGCCGTGGCAAAGCGTATGCCCGCCACGTTGACAGGGAAGATGGCCATACAGCCAGCAGGGATGGTCAACCGTGGGAACGATACACCACGCGCCGACAGTCCGACACTCTTTTTGGCAGACAGCTGTTGCAGTCGCTCGTAGTTGTTGACAAAGACAAAGCCGCTGTCTCCCAGCGAGCGAACGGCCCAGCGCAGTGCCGGGTCCTCACCCTTCTTCAGTTCTTGACTGGCAGGAAACGAGGCCTCCATCGGTGCCAGCGTTTCGGCCCAGTCGTGCATGAAGAGGTGCAGGGGGCGCAGCATGTAGTACTGCGGATAGGGTTGCCCGAACTCGCCCAGTGGAGCCTGGAAGTCATAGGTCTTCACGGGCAGGTCGTTGTTGGCAGTGCCGAGTGTGCGTTGCGTCTCGTTCAGGGTGATGCCCGTGGTGCTCTCGGGGTTGGTGCCGCCATGATACATATAGTAGCCCAGCAAGTTGGAGCCACTGCCCAGCTTTACCAGGGCCATGGAGTAGGCATCCTCGGGGTAGATGTAGGGGCGCCGGTGATAAGCCGTGGCCATGCCTCCGCCCAGTTCGCAGGTGAAGTAAGGATAGTCTTCGTCGCCCTTGTTGATTTTTTCCTCCTGCTTGCCCAGCAGGTCGGTGCCAATGGCTGTTGACGAGCGGAACCCCTTGAAGTTGAAGGCCTTATAGTAGTTGCCTGCCGTTGGCTCAAGGCTCTTTTCCCAGAAGCCGTCGGCATAGTCGCCATAAAGAGGCAGCATCTCGCCGAAGGGAACGGGTTTCGACAGTTCCGGCCAGCCCGTACGGGTATAGAACGGCAAGTCGAAGCCAATGGCGAGTGCAGTCTTCTTCAGTGCCATCAGGTAGTCGCCGCTGCCACGGTACTCGTTGTCGAACTGGCAGGCCATGATCGGACCGCCGTCCTTCCACTGCAGCCCCATGACCTGTGAATAAATCTGCCGGTACAGTTTCTCGACAAAACCCAGAAAGACACGGTCTGTAGAGCGCAGCTTACAGCCCTTGGCGAACATCCAGTCGGGAATACCGCCGTTGCGCACCTCGCCATGACAGAACGGCCCTATACGCAGCACGACGGGCATGTCCTGCTCCTTGCAGATTTCCAGAAACCGCCGCAGGTCGCGCTGTCCGTCCCAACGGAAGATGCCCTCCTGCTCCTCCACATGGTTCCAGAATACGTAGGTGGCTATGACCGTCACGCCACCCTCCTTGATCTTGCGCACCTCGTCGGCCCACTCCGTGGCCGGTATACGCGAGTAGTGTACCTCGCCCATCACCGGACAGACGCGCCGTCCGTCCACGATGAGGCTATGCTTGTCCCACGTCACAGTCTTGCCCAGTTCCGAAGCCTCGGTACCCGCCGCAGCCAGCAAGGTCATGCAGCCTGTCACGAGAAGTCTTGTCAGTTGTTTCCTCATGGCTTATCTATTTATTTCAACAATTCCTGCTCCAGCTCTTCCAGCGTTCTGCCCTTTGTCTCAGGACAACGGTTCCAAAGAAATATGAAGGCGCAGACACAGATGGCACTGTAGATCCAGAACGTGCCGCTCGAGCCCAGGGCGGCGTTCATCGACGGGAACGAGAATGTCAGCGTGCAACAGCCCACCCAGAGGGCGAAGGTGCAGGTAGCCATGGCAACACCGCGCACCTTATTGGGGAATATCTCAGCCAGGAGCGTCCATGTGACAGGCCCGAGCGTCATGGCATAGACAGAGATGGCTGTCACCACCAGCGCCACCATCAGTATTCCCTTCACTTCGAAGAAATAGCATGTGCCAAGCGTCAGGTAGATGAGGCCTAAGCCGCCGGCACCCAGCAGAATCAGCGTCCTGCGTCCCCACTTCTCGATGGTGTAGAGGGCGAGGATCGTGAAGATGACGTTGGCTATGCCCGTGATGACAATATTGATAAACATTCCGTCGACATCAAACCCTGCCCCGACGAAAATCTCCTGGGCGTAGTTGAAGATAACGTTCGTGCCGCACCACTGCTGGAACACCGCGATGACAAGCCCCAGCAACAGCACCTTCCCGTATTTGGCCTGCATCAGCTCGCGCAGTCCCGCCTCTTTTCGTCCCGTGTGCCGTGCCTCCTGTTGTCCCGCAGGCTGTGCCTCTGCCGCCATCTTCAGCTTCAGATACACCGGCGACTCCGGAATAAAGAAGCTCATCAGCAGGAACAACGCCGCCGGCAAGGTCTCTGCCCAGAACATCCAGCGCCAGCCCCACGCCACGTTCCACGCCTGGCTCTCAGCCACGGCGGTGTCGCGTGCCAGCAACATGTTGACTATCTGCGCCGCGAGAATACCCAGCACGATGGTCATCTGGTTCAGGCTCACCATGCGTCCGCGTATCTCCGCCGGACTCACCTCGGCAATATACATGGGCGCCAGTGCTGAGGCCACGCCGATGCCGATGCCACCCACGAAGCGCGCTATGTTAAAGAGGGTGAAGTCGTTGAACAAGCCCGTGGTGATGGCCGAGACCGTGAACAGTACAGCCGACAGCATCAGCAGGGGTTTTCTGCCATACCTGTCGGCAGCCCCACCAGCCACCATGGCCCCGACGAGACAGCCTATCAGGGCCGTCGTCATGGCTACACCCTGCATCAATGGCGAATCGGAAATGCCGAAAAACAACTCGTAGAACGGCTTCGCACCGCCAATCACCACCCAGTCGTAGCCGAAGAGCAGACCGCCCATGGCCGAGACGAGGCAGATGAAATAGGTAAATCCTTTGCTAAATCCTTGCATAAGTTCTTTGTTTCTAGTTATTTTAGACAACTGTCTGCAAAGTTACAACGAATTCATGAAACGTGTTATGGACAAAAATAGAAAGAATATGGATTATTTTACGGTTATTGTTTGGCCGTACCGTTTTTATTCCTTATATTTGCCTCCATAACTGTTGGAATAAAAAACGTTGGCTATGGTAAGTAGAAAAGATGGTTTCCTTGGTGAGCGGGCTGTGATACTGCCCCCGAGAATACTGGAGATGGAGGAGGGCGACCCGTTGGTGAGCAGCCTTTATATCACCGACATCGGCCACTACCCCATGGCGGAGCATCACCACCGCATCCGCACGGAGGCTATCGACCAGTATGTGCTCATCTATTGTGTCGACGGCAGCGGGTTCTACCGGCTGAAGGGGAACACCTACCAAGTTACCAAGAACCAGTATTTCATCCTCCCGGCAGGTGAGCCGCATGAGTACGGGGCTGCGGAGGGCGACAGGTGGACCATCTACTGGGTGCACTTCAAGGGCGCACACTCATCCACCTATGCCGAGGGCGCGGATAAGCCTCAGGAGGTGAGGGTGGCATTAGACTCCAACATCCGCAACCGCAACAATATCTTCGAGGAAATACTCACCACGCTGCAATATGGGGAGGGAATAGAAGACTTGCGCTATGCCAGCAGCCTGCTCCACTACTATCTGGCCTCACTGCGCTACCTGCGCCAATACCGTAGCACCGCCACCTTCGAGGCCACTCGCAAAAACCAGCCGTCAGCCAGCGACAAGAGCCCGGGTGTCGTCGATGCGGCCATCCACTTCATGAAAGAGAACATGGAGCGGCGCATCTCCCTGCAGGACCTCCTCGACTACGTGGGCTATTCCTCCACCCATTTCTCCACACTCTTCAAGCAGCAGGTGGGATGCAGTCCGCTGGCCTATTTCAACCGGCTGAAGATAGAGTATGCGTGCCATCTGCTCAGGACGACCGACATGCACGTCAACCAGATATGCTATAAGGTAGGCATTGAGGACAGTCTGTATTTCTCGCGTCTCTTCTCCAAGGTGATGGGCATGCCGCCCAGCGAGTACCGGGAGCGCGGTGGTTTGTAAAAATCTTTCCTCTTCTGCGATGCGCCTTCCGGGTTCCGTTTCCCTGATACGGCGGGACGGGTGGAGAAAAAGTGAGGAAAAACCGCGGGTTAAAGGAAAAAGAAAACCCCTCAAATGCTTTGTTCTCAGCTGACTTTCATGAAAAGAAAAAATCCCACAAGTACTTCGTTTTCAGCTACTTGCAGGATTCTGATTGTTAAGCTCGTACCCAGAGCCGGGGTCGAACCGGCACGGGTTGCCCCACTGGTGTTTGAGACCAGCGCGTCTACCGATTCCGCCATCTGGGCTCAACAATACCTTGTCAAAAAGGCGATGCAAAGGTACACATATTTTTTGAATTAGCAAATTTTATCAAAGAAAAATGATTAAATTCTTGTGTATGTCGTAATTTATGCATACTTTAGTACGCTTTTTATCGTTAATTCTATATTATGATTGATTCAAAAGATTGTTACTGCGTTATTTTAGCGGGCGGCAGAGGCCGCAGGCTATGGCCTTGCAGCCGTGAGCGGATGCCCAAGCAATTTGTTGATTTTTTTGGTACAGGCCGTACTCAGCTGCAACAGACCTTCGACCGCTATGCTGAGATCATGCCAAAAGAGAATATCTTCATCAGCACCAGTTATGAGTATACACATTATGTGGAGGAGCAGCTGCCGGAACTGCCGGTAGAGAATATCCTGAGCGAGCCTGTCCACCGGAACACGGCGCCGAGCACGGCGTGGGCCGCCTTCCGCATCTCCCACATCAACCCCAACGCCAACATCGTCGTGACGCCCAGCGACCAGGCAGTCATCAAGGAGGATGTGTTCAAGAAGAGCGTCATGGAGTGTCTGGAGTTTGCCCAGATGCGCGACTGTCTGATCACGATGGGAGTGAAGCCGACGCGTCCCGAGCCGGGCTACGGCTATATTCAGCTGGGCGAGGAGACCAGCATCAAGGAGCTGTATAAGGTGCAGTCGTTTACCGAGAAGCCCGACCGCGAGTTTGCGAAGATGTTCATCGAGAGTGGCGAGTTCTATTGGAACACGGGCGTGTTCTTCGCCAACGTGCGCTACTTGGTAGAGTGCTTGCAGAAAATCCTGCCTGTGGTGTTCCGTCTCATCGACAAGGAAGGGCTGCTGCTGAGCCGTGAGGACGAGTTGGCGTTCATCAACGAGAACTTCTCGAAGTTCCCCAACCTGTCGGTCGACTACGGCATCCTCGAGAAGTCGGACAACGTGTATGTGAAAGTGTGCAGTTTCGGATGGGCCGACCTGGGCACGTGGCACTCCATCTACGAGGCGTTCAGCAAGACCGAGGACGACAATGTGGTCATCGACTCCGAGGTGGTGCTCGAGGACAGCAGGAACAATGTCATCAAGCTGCCGAAAGACCATCTGGGCATCATCAACGGCCTCGAGGGCTGCATCGTAGCCGAGAAGGACAATGTGCTGCTCATCTGTAAGAAGGGCGACTCGTCGGCGCTCATCAGGAAGTACGTCAACGAGATGAAGATCAAGATGGGCGACGACTACGTATAGTGCCTGCCAGCCTTCAGGAGAATACAAAAACAATAAGAGGCAAGGGAACAGCATGTTGTTTCCCTTGCCTCTTCATTTTTCCTCTCACAGGAACAATCTTAGAACGCGGCCCTGATTTTTCCGGCAATCTCCTCGAATTGCTCAGGTGTCAGCTGCAGTTTCTCACGACGGAAGTCCACGTCCTTCTCCGAGTCCATCGGAATCAGGTGGATGTGAGCGTGCGGCACCTCCAGTCCGAGCACCACCTGCGCCACCTTCTTGCAGGGGAACGCTTTTCTGATGGCGAGAGCTACGCGCTTGGCGAACACCTGGAACTCGGCAATCTCGTCGTCGTCCATGTCGAAGATATAGTCAACCTCGCGGCGCGGGATGACCAGTGTGTGGCCCTCTTTCAGCGGGTTGATATCGAGGAACGCATAGAACTTCTCGTTCTCGGCACATTTGTAGCTGGGAATCTCGCCAGCGGCAATCTTACTGAATATACTCATCTTTTTTACAGTTTACAGTTAATAGTGAATAGTAAATAGCGGCAGAGCCACCTTTGAACCTTGAACCGCTCCCGGTCTCTCCCCCTTGGGGGGAGATGGAGGGGGCTTTGAACTTTGAACGCGCGTAGCGCCTTTGAACCTTTAGCCAGCGGCTTGCCGCCTTATCCCACCGTGATCTTGTCGATGCGCAGTTTGATGGTGCCGCGTGGAATCTTGATCTCCACCTCGTCGCCCTCCTTGTGGTTCAGCAGGCCCTGTGCGATAGGAGTGGTGATGCTGATCTTTCCCTCACGCAGGTTAGCCTCGCTCTCGCTGACGATGGTATAGGTCATCTTAGCCTTGGTGGTGAGGTTGGTCATCTCCACCTTCGAGAGAATCTGGACGCAGTCGGCGCTCAGGCGCGATGTGTCTACGATCTTTGCCTCAGAGATCTGCACCTTCATGCGGTTGATTTTGCTTTCCAGGTGAGCCTGTGCCTCTTTGGCTGCCTCATACTCGGAGTTCTCGCTCAAGTCGCCCTTGTCGCGAGCCTCGGCGATGGCTGCCGAAGCCTTCGGGCGCTCAATGGTCTCCAATCGTTTCAGTTCGGCTACCAGTTTGTCGTAGCCTTCTTGTGACATGTATGCCATAATTCTTATTTTTTTTATTATTTGTAGCTTTTTTGAATAACAAAACAAAGAATTCCGACATCTTTTTCAATGTCGGAATCCAGTATCCTGTGTGTCTGTTTTTCTTTTTTCGGGCACAAAGATAGTTATTTTTTTTTAAAACTCCAACTTTTAGGGTACAAAAAAACTCTTTCGACGTATTATAAATAAAAATACGCTATCTTTGTAGCCTAAAAATTTGAAAACACAATGTTAACACAAGAAGAAAAGAAGTCTATTATTGACCTCATTCACCGCCAGGTGGTGCCAGCCATCGGGTGCACCGAGCCTATTGCCGTAGCCTTGTGCGTCACGAAGGCACGCGAGATCCTCGGTTGTCTGCCAGAGCATATCGAGTTGAGTCTCAGTGGCAATATCCTGAAGAACGCCATGGGTGTCGGCATTCCCGGCACAGGCATGGTCGGACTGCCCATCGCCATTGCACTTGGCGCCCTCATCGGCCGTTCCGAGCTGCAGCTCGAGGTACTGCAGGACTGCACCAAGCAGGCTGTCGAGCAGGGTAAGGCGTTCATCGCCGAGGACCGCATCCACATTGCCCTCGAGGAAAACGACCCCGACAAGCTCTACATCAGCGTCACCTGCACCGGCGGCGGTCATGAGTCGCAAGCCATCATAAAAGGCACTCACACCAATTTCGTCTATCTGCGCAAGGACGAGGACGTGATGCTCAACAAAGTGTCGGCATGTGCCGCCGAGAGCGTCCATAGCGACGACATCCAGCTCACCCTCGAGAAGGTGTACGAGTTTGCCACCACCGCCGACGTCGACGAGATCCGCTTCATCCTTCAGGCCAAGGAGCTCAACTCCAACGCTGCCCGCAGCGGCCTGCGCGAGAACTACGGCCACCAGCTCGGCAAGACCCTCTGCAGCCCGTTGGGCCGCGGCATCATGGGCGACGGCATCTTTGCCAAGGTGCTCTCTGTCACCAGCTGTGCCTGCGACGCCCGCATGGCAGGAGCCATGGTGCCCGTGATGAGCAACAGCGGCAGCGGCAACCAGGGCATCTGTGCCACCATGCCCGTCGTCGTCTTCGCCGAGGAGAACCACAACACCGAGGAAGAGCTCATCCGCGCCCTCATCATCAGCAATCTCACCGCCATCTACATCAAGCAGAACCTCGGCGCCCTCTCAGCCCTCTGCGGCTGTGTCGTCGCCAGCACCGGCAGCTCGTGCGGCATCACCTACCTCATGGGCGGCACCTACGAGCAGATGTCCTACGCCGTGAAGAATATGATTGCCAACCTCACCGGAATGATCTGCGACGGCGCCAAGCCCAGCTGCGCCCTGAAGCTCACCTCCGGCGTCAGCACCGCCGTGCTCAGCGCCATGCTCGCCATGCAGCATAAGTATGTCACCTCCGTCGAGGGCATCATCGACGACGATGTCGACCAGAGCATCCGCAACCTCACCGCCATCGGCAGTAAGGGCATGGACGTCACCGACCGCTTCGTGCTCGACATCATGACCCACAAGAGCAAGAAACAATAAAGACCGCATCATAAAAAAACAATCAACGAACCAAATAGACAACAATGAAGAATCTGAAAACATTCGCTTTGACGATGATGCTCGCCCTGTTCACCATGGCAGCATTCGCCCAGAACCCCGTCAGCTTCAGCGTACAGCAGAAGCAAGTCTCTCCCACCGAACTGGAGGTTATCTTCACCGGTAAGATTGCTCCGGGTTGGCACGTCTACTCCACAGGTCTGCCTGCCGACGGTCCTATCTCCGCCACCCTCACCACCGAGAAGAAAGAAGGTGTCGAGCCCGTAGGCGGCCTGAAGGCACAAGGCAAGGAAATCAGTCAGTTCGACAACCTCTTCGGCATGAAACTGCGTTACTTCGAGAACAACGTCACCTTCGTGCAGAAGTACAAGATCACTGGCAAGACCTACGATGTAGCCGGATACCTCGAGTATGGAGCTTGCAACGACCAGAACTGTATGCCCCCCACGTCCGTGGAGTTCTCTTACAAAGGCAACGGCCCTGCCGACGCCCCCGCAGCCAAGGAAGACCCTAAGGCCAAGGAAGAGGAGAAGCCTGCCGACGAGGTGAAGACCGACACGGTGGCAGCACCCGCAGCCGCCGACAGCACCATAGCAGCCGTAGCCGATACGGCTGCTATCTCCAAGGGCGACCTCTGGAAGCCCGTCGTCAAAGAGCTCGCCACCCTCAACGGTGAGGACGGCACCAAGAGCCGCTCGCTTCTCTACATCTTCCTCATGGGACTGCTCGGCGGCCTCGTCGCCCTGTTCACCCCCTGCGTGTGGCCCATCATCCCGATGACCGTCAGCTTCTTCCTGAAGCGCGCCAAGGACGATAAGAAGAAAGGCATCAAGGATGCCATCACCTACGGCATCTCCATCGTCGTCATCTACCTCGCCCTCGGACTCGCCATCACCGGCATCTTCGGAGCCAGCGCCCTCAACGCGCTCTCCACCAACGCTATCTTCAACATCTTCTTCTGTCTGTTGCTCGTAGTGTTCGCACTCAGTTTCTTCGGTTGGTTCGAACTCACACTGCCCGCCTCGTGGACCAATAAGGTCGACTCGAAGGCCTCTTCCACCAGCGGACTCCTCTCCATCTTCCTCATGGCGTTCACCCTCGCCCTCGTCAGCTTCTCCTGCACAGGTCCCATCATCGGCTTCCTGCTCGTAGACTTCGCCACCAGCGGCAACTTCTGGGGACCCGCCATCGGAATGCTCGGCTTCGCCATCGCCCTGGCGCTGCCCTTCACCCTCTTCGCCCTGTTCCCCACATGGCTCAAGTCAGCTCCCAAGTCGGGCGGCTGGATGAACACCATCAAGGTAGTGCTCGGCTTCATCGAGCTCGCCTTCGCCCTGAAGTTCTTCTCCGTAGCCGACCTTGCCTACGGCTGGCGCCTCCTCGACCGCGAGGTGTTCCTCTGCCTGTGGATCGTCATCTTCGGAGCCCTCGGCCTCTACCTCATCGGTAAGCTCAAGTTCCAGAGCGACTGGGAAGGCGGCGAGATGGAGAAGCCCATGCCCGTGCTCTGCATCATGCTCGGCCTCTGCTCCATCGCCTTCGCCATCTATATGCTCCCCGGACTGTGGGGCGCACCCTGTAAGGCCGTCAGCGCCTTCGCACCGCCTATGTACACCCAGGACTTCAACCTCAACACCAAGGAAGTGCGCGCCGCCTATCTCAACTACGAGGAAGGCATGGCAGCCGCCAAGGCACAGGGCAAGCCCGTCATGCTCGACTTCACCGGCTTCGGCTGCGTCAACTGCCGTAAGATGGAGGCCGCCGTATGGACCGACCCCAGCGTAGCCGACAAGCTCACCAAGGACTATGTCCTCATCTCCCTCTTCGTCGACGATAAGACCCCGCTGCCCGAGCACATCAAGGTCGTCGAGAGCGACGGCACCGAGCGCACCCTGCGCACCGTCGGCGACAAGTGGAGCTACCTGCAGCGCTATAAGTTCGGCACCAACGCCCAGCCGTTCTATGTCACCGTCGACAACGAGGGCAACCCCCTCGGCAAGTCCTTCGTCTATAAGGAGGATGTGGCTGGCTATATGGAATTCCTCAACCAGGGACTCCAGAACTACCGCAAGTAATCACACACTTGCTGACCCATCATCAATCTTCAGATAAACATCTGACCACACAAGCGGGCAACCAGTTTTCCGGTTGCCCGCTTTTTTTCGCTTCGCTCCATCCCGCACACCCCCATGTTTGGGAGAGAAAAAGCCACTTTTCGGGATTTCGGGATTCATAATCGGATATTTACAAAAAACTCCAGCCCGAAAGGACTGGAGTTCTTACATAAAAATGTCCCAACGGCACAAAAAACGTTTTTTTTTGAATAAAATCTTTTTATTTCTGACTCCTAACTATTTTTAATCCCTTCAACCTTTAACTTAAAACATTCTCCGTTCTCTCTCCTCCCCCCTTTTTACTCTTTTCGTATTCCTCGATGAGCGCCTTGAAGAGGGGGTTGGCAGACAGGATATGGGGGTTGCCGGTGATAATCATTTGTTCACGCGCGCGGGTGATGGCGACATTGAGCTTGCGGTCGACGACGTGGCCGTCTTCCTCGAAACAGTTGCTGGTGAGGAAGTCGAGCTGGTAGCGGTGCTGGACGGTGAACGAATAGATGATGACGTCGCGCTGGCTGCCCTGGTAGCGCTCGACAGTATCGATGGACACTTGTTCGACGCCTTCGACACCGAGGCGGTCGACTTCCTTGCGGATCATGGCTATCTGGTTGCGGTAGGGCACGATGACGCCTACGGTCTTGGTGGGGTCGAAACGGTCGGCGTAGTGGTGGCGGATGTCGCGCAGCAGGCTGGCGACGATCTGCGCCTCGTGGATGTTAACCTTGTCGGAGAGTCCGGGCTGACGGCAGAAACGCGAGGGGATGAAGACGCGCCTGCGGCGGAGGTAGAGGCTGTCGGCTGACGTTTGCAGCTGGTGGGGCAGGGGCACGGGCTGCAGCTGCTCGCGGGCGTAGAACATGCGGTTGGGGAAGGCGGCAATGTCGGGGTGCATGCGTCCCTGACGGCGGAGGACTGCGGTGCAGCCGGACGGCTGACCGTCGGGCGTGGCGGCTGACTGCAAGAGGCGCTCGAAGAGGGAGCAGCGGCAGTCGTGGAGCCCGATGGCATGGAGCAGGGGGTCGCTGACGAGGGCGTCGCGCTCGCTCTGCTGGACGACGGCGGGCAGCTGCTTGTGGTCGCCGATGAGGATGAACTTGTCGATGCGGCAGTGGTGGTCGCGGTGGGTGGCAAGGAGTCCGATGATGTCGGGCTCGAGTATCTGGCTGGCCTCGTCGACGATGGCGAGGCGGAAATGCTTGAGCTGGAAGATGAAGGGCTTCGCCATGATCATGGAGGTGGAGCCGACGACGACGCGCTTGGCGGTGAGGCAGGCGCGGATGTCGGTGACGCGGGGATGGCTGCCTACGAGGCTGTCGAGGAGCCAGGGCACGAAGCGGGTGTCGCAGCTGAACGGGTTGCCGATGCGGACGAAGTCGATGTGGTTGTCGGCGAGCATGGCGCAGATCTCGTCGACGGCCCGGTTGGTGTATGCCATGAGGAGGAGGGACGCGGTGGCGTCGGCGGCGAGTGCCTCGCGGACGAGGAACTGGAGCGCCATGGAGGTCTTGCCGGTGCCGGGCGGTCCGACAAGGAGGAAATAGTCGAGGGCCTGCCGGGCGCGCAGGATGACGTCGTCGTAGAAAGGATGGTAGCTGCGGGTGAGGCGCAGGGAGGTGTCGACACGGGGCTCGCGCTGGCCGAGCAGCAGGTGGCGGCGGTCGCGGGGCGCGGTGATGAGCTCGTAGAGGCCGCGTATGGCTGCGGAGGAGGACGCGTCGCTGGCGCAATGCTCGACGGCATAGAGGATGTCGCCGTCGCCGGTGGCGGGGGGTGGCACGTCGAGGTGGTTCTGGGCGTTGAGGAGGAAGACGGTGAGGCGGTCGGTGCGTATCTCCTTGAGGGTGCCCCGGAAGAGGATGCTGCGCCTGATGTCGGGCTCGCTGCCGCTGCGGTAGGCATAGAGGTAGACCATGTCGCCGCGCCGGAAGTTGGGCAGAAAGTCGTCGCCCTGGTCGGGCACGCTGAGGGTGATGAGGTCGCAGCCGCCGTCGGGGTCGGTGTGTCCGCGGCCGACGATGGTGAGGCCGGTATAGATGTTGCCGGTCTCGCGTTTCTCGCTGAGCGGCATGCTCCACAGGTCGGAGGCGCTGCCGGTGACACCTTCCTGGGCACCGATCTTGCTGACGCGCTGCTCGCGGTAGACGAAGGTCATCATCTGGGAGAAATAGGCTCGCTCGACGGGCGAGAGACGGTGGAGCGGGTCGGTGAGCTGCTGCAACTCGGGCAGGAGGTAGCGCTGGTAGAACGTGTTGGCGACGCCGTTGGTGTTGAGCGTGGCGGGCGTGAGACGGTCGATGACGGGGTCGAAGCCGGCGCGCGCCATGGCCAGCTCAGAGGCGGCGAGCTGGTTGCGGTAGTGGACGGCCTCGCGGAAGAGCCGCTGGTAGTAGGCGACGACGAGGAGTCCCTGCCGGGCGGGATATTTGGAGTAGAGCAGCCGGATGTCGACCTGGTTGTTGCCGAGCTGGAAGTTGTAGCGCAGCACTCCATAGTAGAGCAGCAGCTGGACGTAGTGGGGTTCGAGCTGGAAACTGCCGTAGGCGCTGGGCTGGCGTCGCTCGATGTTCATGTTGCGGCCCGACTTCTGCTCGACGAGCAGGCGCATGTCGGCGGTCATGAGGTCGACGCGTCCCTGGATGCCGAGCTGCTCGCACACGAAGGAGGGCTCGAGAAGGGGCGAGAAGGGGGCGCCGGAGGCGGCGAGGTGGGCTCTGAGCTGGCTGACTGCCTGCCGGATGTTGGTGACCTGAGTGGCGGCGTCGGTCTTGAAGCGCACGGGGTCGAAGCCGTCGCACGTGCAATACTCGAGCGAGCGCTCGCGGAAGCTGCGGCGCAGGGCGATGGTGAACGACGGGTCGGCGCTGGCTGACGCTCCGCCAGCGGTGGTGGAAGAATGATGGCGGGCATGGTCGTTGATGACCTCGTCGAGGGCTGTTCCGGCGAAGTTGCCGAGGAGGGTGGCCTGCGAGTTGGCGCGGCGGCGCATGCGGTTGAGCGTATAGAGCAGCGGGTGGTGGCCGTACTCCTGGAAGCAGGCGGCGATGCTGCTGATGTCGATGAGGAAGTCGGGTTCGACGACGATGAGACCGGGGATGATGGAGCGGGGAGAGCCCGACGCCGAGGCGGTGCAGTCGAGGAGGTTGAGCTGCATGCCCTCGCGGAGCAGACTCTTCAGTTCGGGGTACTGGCTGTAGTCGACGGTGAGGCGGTCCTCGTCGGAGCCTTGTTCGGCAGTCACCTCGATGAGACGGTCGTCCCACCGCTGGACGATGCAGCGCACGTAGCGCAGGTTGACCTTCCGTCCGTGGACATAGGGGCGGTTCTCGGTGGGCAGGATGGGCGTGAGGCTGGAGGGGACATGCTCGGCAAAGACGGCGGAGACGAGCAGGCAGAGCGCGCGGGCATCGTAGAGCAGGTCGTCGCAGCCGAGGCCGTCGGGATGGTTGGAGTGGCGGCGCATCTCCTGGATGGCAATCTTGTCGGGGATGCAGACGGAGAGGCGCTTGCAGAGGAAGTCGACCTGCGAGAAGAGGTTGCCGAAGGCCTGCTGCGAGCCACTGACACCCTTATGACACGCCAGTACCAGCGTCTCATGTAACTGCTTGTAGGCCGCCGCCACGGGCATGGCGGTGGTGACGGCGTCGTGAATGCGCTCGAAAAGTTCGGATGCCTGCATCGTGGCACAAAAATACGCATTATTTTTTGTATTCTCGTCAATTTCCATTATTTTTGCAGCACAAACAAAAGAAATGCTATGAAACTAAGACTATTCGTCATAGCCATGTGCACGGCAGCCGTCGCCATGGCTCAAACCCGCAAGGAAGTGAATCTGGAACAGTGGCAGTTCTCGCACGACGGACAGACGTGGGAGCAGGTGAGCGTGCCTCACGACTGGGCCATTGCCGGTCCGTTCGACAAGAAATGGGACCTGCAGGTGGTGCGCATCGAGCAGAACGGCGAGAAGGAGGCCACGGAGAAGAGCGGCCGCTCGGGCTCGTTGCCCTGGATTGGCAAGGGCGTGTACCGGACAACGTTCAGCGTTCCTGCCGACTACGGGCATGCCGAGCTGCTGTTCGATGGTGCAATGGCAGAGCCGGAGGTGTGGGTGAATGGCCGGAAGGCGGGCTACTGGGCATACGGCTATAATGCGTTCCGTGTGGACGTGACAAGCTTCCTGAACGGTGGTGAGAACCAGCTGGAGGTGCGCCTGAGCAATGTGGAGGAGAGCTCGCGCTGGTATCCGGGAGCGGGCATCTACCGTCCGGTGACGCTGGTGATGACGCAGCCGACACGCATTGACGACTGGAGCCTGTATGTGCGAACGATGGGCATCAAGGACGGCAAGGCCGAGGTGGAGGCGGAAGGAAAGATTGTCGGTGCCGACAAGACGATGGCGGCACGGGTGACGCTCACGGCCCCCGACGGTCAGCGCGCAGGCGGTGGTGACGCAGAGATAGGCGGGGACGGAAAGTTCTATGTCAGGATGAAGGTTGACAATGCGCAGCTCTGGACGCCCGAGACGCCACATCTGTACAAGGTGAAGGTGAGCGTGGTGAAAAACGGAAAAGACATTGTGGACGAGAAGACCGTGACGACGGGCATCCGCACGGTGCGCGTCTCGCGCGAGAAAGGCTTTGAGCTGAACGGACAGACACGCAAGATCAAGGGCGTATGCCTGCACCACGACCTGGGCCCGCTGGGCGCTGCCGTGAACAAGGCCGCGCTGATACGCCAGATACGCAGGATGAAGGAGATGGGCTGCGACGCCATCCGTACGGCGCACAACATGCCGTCGACGATGCAGATGGAGGTGTGCGACTCGATGGGCATGATGGTCATGGCCGAGTCGTTCGACATGTGGATCTACAAGAAATGCAAGAACGGTTACGCCCGTTTCTTCAAGGAGTGGGCAGCGAGAGATATTACGAACCTGGTGCTGAACCACAGGAACCACCCCTCGATCGTGATGTGGTCGATAGGCAACGAGATACCAGAGCAATGGAGCGAGGAGGGCAGGCAGATCAGCATCCAGCTGCAGGGACTCTGTCACTCGCTCGACCCGACGCGTCCGGTGACACAGGGCATGGACCGTGCCGAGGCGGCGCTGGGGTCGGGGTTCGCCCAGGTGATGGACGTGCCGGGCTTCAACTACCGCGTGCATAAATACGAGAAGAATCTGAGCCAGCTGCCGCAGGGGTTCCTGCTGGGCTCGGAGACCGCCTCGACGGTGAGCAGCCGTGGCGAGTATCAGTTCCCCGTGGTGGTGGAGGCTGCCGACATGCCCACGTCGAACCTGCGGAAGAGCCACTACAACGGCCAGTGCAGCAGCTACGACGTGCAGCATTGCTCGTGGTCGAACCTGCCCGATGACGACTGGCAGTGGCAGGACGACAAGGCGTGGGTGATAGGCGAGTTTGTGTGGACGGGCTTCGACTACCTGGGCGAGCCGTCGCCCTACGACGAGTACTGGCCGTCGCGCAGCAGCTATTTCGGCATCTGCGACCTGGCAGGACTGCCCAAGGACCGCTACTATCTGTACCGCAGCCACTGGAACAAAGAGGAGCACACGATTCATCTGCTGCCACACTGGACGTGGCCCGGCCGCAAGGGAGAGGTGACGCCCGTGTACTGCTATACCGACTACCCTGAGGCGGAGCTGTTCGTCAATGGCAAGAGCCAGGGAAGAATCAGAAAGAATGCCGCCGAGCGGCTGGACCGCTACCGGCTGCGCTGGAACGACGTGCGCTACGAGCCCGGTGAGGTGCGCGTGGTGGTGTACGACGAGGCAGGCAAGCAGGCTGGTGAGCGCAGCATCCGCACCGCCGGCAAGCCCAGCCGTCTGAAGCTGGACGCCGAGACTATCGACAACATGGTGTTTGTGACGGTGAGCATGGTGGACAGCAAAGGCACGCTCTGTCCTGACGCCGCCGACCAGCTGGAGTTCGCAGTCAGGGGCGACGGCAAGTTCAAGGCGGTCTGCAATGGCGACGCCACCTCGCTGGAGTCGTTTGCCGAGCCGCGCATGCGCCTCTTCCACGGCCAGCTGGTGGTGATGGTCGAGAAGACGGGCAAGGGTGCCGTCCAACTGACGGTCAAAGGCAAGAACAAGTCAGCCTCTGTCAGCTTGAAATAGGACTGAAATATATTCATACTGATAGTAGCAAGGCTACAAGAACACGAGCAGGACCACTCGTTGGGATACCCACAAATAGTCACGGTCCGATTACCCATTTATAAGTATTACGCACCTGTATGTTGGTGATGACGACGGCAAAGTTATCATCAGCATACAGGTGTGCGGCCATCACGGTCTTTCCCGTCAGGAAGGAGATGGAAGTCCCTGAGTGCTTTCCAGTTTGTTGTCAATGAGACGAAAGCAGAAAGACGGGAGAGCCAGGAGCGCCGCACCCTTATCCCCGTTGCGGCGGGAATCCCCATTTTTTGTGTTTTGCGGTTCGTGAAATCCATTATTTTTAGGTATTGCGAGGCTGTTTCCATTCAGCTACCTTTGCAGTCGGAATAAAAATAGTGGATGAAGATGAAAAGATTAATGACCCTCTTCTTTGGTATCATATTAGGTGCTACGGCTGCTCTGGCGCAGGTGAGTGCCGGCGAAAGCGTGATGAACCATGCCAGTGGCAAGCGCCTCAGCATCGGCGGCTATGGCGAGGTGGCTTACTCGCGCAATTTCTTCAGCGACCACGTGAGCCGCTACAGTCAGCCCGAACAGCATAAGAACGATCCCAGCCATGGACGTTTCGACCTTCCCCATGTGGTGGTCTACCTGGGATACGACTTCGGCAAGGGCTGGAAGCTCGGCACGGAAATCGAGTTTGAGCATGGCGGCAACGGGCTGGCCTACGAGAAAGAGGACGAGGAAGGCGGAGAGTGGGAGCAGGAAGTGGAGAAAGGCGGCGAAGTGGAGCTCGAGCAGTTCTGGATTCAGAAGACTTTCTCGCGCGCTGCCAACCTGCGCTTCGGACATATTGTGGTGCCCGTGGGCCTGAACAATGCCCACCATGAGCCGTTGAACTTCTTCACCGTTTATCGTCCGGAAGGCGAGAACACCGTATTGCCGTCAACATGGCACCAGACGGGTGTCAGCTTCTTCGGCAGCATGGGCGACTTCCGTTACGAGGCTCAGTTGCTGGCAGGCCTGAATGCCGACAACTTCACCAACACCGGATGGATACATAAAGGTGCTACGTCGCCGCTGGAGTATGATGTAGCCAATAAATATGGTGTGGCCCTGCGTCTCGACAACTACTCCATTCCCGGATTACGCATCGGCCTGAGCGGCTATTTTGGCGAGAGCATCGGCAACAGTTATCCCCGTAATGCCGCCGGTGTCGATGCAGAATACAAAGGACAAGTGCTTATCGGAGCGCTCGACTTCACCTACAATGCCCACAACTGGATTGTTCGCGGGCAGGCAGACTATGGTTATCTGGGCGATGCGGCCCAGCTGAAGTATGTCTACAACCGCCTGAACTCGAAGTCGCCGTTCAAGCATTCAGCATTCGTCAGTAAGAATGCCTATGCCATTGGCATCGAGGCAGGTTATGACATCTTCTCGCAGATAAGCCGGCTGCGCGAGCTGAAGAAGAGAATGTATCTTTTCGGCCGCTACGAGCAGTATAATCCTTACGCCAGCAACACGAAGGGAACGGCCTACGACTATACGGAAGTGAAGCGCCTGGCCGTGGGAGTGAACTACCATCCTGTACCGCAGATAGCCATCAAGGCCGAATACAGCAACCGGTTCCTGAAGTCGCTCTACAACAACGAGCCGTCTGTTAACATAGGTGTAGTCTACGAGGGGTTTTTCTTGTAGAGGCAAGAAACAAGAGATTTGATTAAATGTAAATAATAAAGTAAAAAAGAGAAAAATGAAAAAGTATTTGATTCTGTCGGTGGCAGTTCTTTTGGGTGCGCTGACATTTACATCGTGCAGCGACGATAATGATGACAACAAGAAAGAGGACGGCTCGACCATTGTCGATGATGCCAGGTTTAAGGATAAGACCTATGGCAATGAGGCTATTGATGCCTGCGCAGCTGTTGTCAACCAGTTTGAGGCGGCTAACAGCATTATTGCCAAGGCTAATCTGACAGCTGAGCAGGAGACATACCTGCGCAATGTGCTCACCAATCTGGTGAACAACGTGATTGTTCCCACCTATACCGATCTGGCCGACGACGTGGAGGATTTGGAGGAGACACTGAACGGGCTGACCGTCAGCAACATCACTCAGGCACAAATCAACGAGGCCTGCGATGACTTCAAGGATGCCCGCGAGAACTGGGAGCGCAGTGAGGCATTCCTCATGGGTGCCGCCTCGGACTTCGATATTGATCCTACCATCGACTCCTGGCCGCTCAACCGCTCGCTGCTGCTGAGCTATTTCAACAACGGCATGAACAACGAGATGCTTGAAGATGCTACTATCCTCGGCTTCCACGCCCTGGAGTTTATCCTCTTCCGCAACGGACAGCCCCGCAAAGTGGCTGAGTTTCAGGGCAACGATACCTACAAAAACTTCGAGCGCATCACCGGTGCACAGGAGTTGAAGTATGCGCAGACCATCTGTAATCTGCTCAAACAGCGCTGCTTCCAGTTGCAGGTGGCATGGGAAGGACAAACAGCAAAGAACGCCAACCGCCTGGCAGTAGTAAAAAATGCCAAATTAGACTATCAGACTGAGAACGGGCTCTCGTTTGGTGAGAATCTCATCACAGCCGGACAGAATAGTAAAAGCACCTTCACCTCGCTGAAAGCAGCCATTGCACAAGTGCTTTCCGACGACGAGGGCTCGTGCGTGGGTATTGCCAATGAGGTGGGTACAGCTAAGATTGCCAACCCCTTCTCGGCAGGAGACATCTCTTATGTGGAGTCGCCCTACAGCTACAACTCCATCCGCGACTTCCAGGACAATATCCGTTCCATCCGCAACGTGTGGAACTGCAGCACCAGCGGCAGTGCAGCCAGCGTCAGCTTCGACGGATTCTTCAAGAGTGTAGGCGAGACAGCCACCAATAGCAGCGTGAATAATGCCTTCAGCAACGCTATCAGCAAAATTGGTGCCATGCCCGCTCCCTTCGTGAAGTACTGCAGCACCGTTTGGGGCAAGGAGTTTGTCGATGATGAGGATTGGGACTAACCCGCATCTTCTGATCAACATATCATGGCAGCGCCTCACTCTAAAGTGAGACGCTTTCGCACTAAGAAACGATCATACATTAACAATAAGAATCAATGAATAACATGCAAAACCTATTGAAATGGGCATTTGCCGCCTTGCTTGCTACCCCTATGCTTACTGCCTGTTCTGACAACGACGACAATGGTGATGATCTGGGACCGCTGGTTCCGGGCGAAGAAGTTTTTGGAAAAGCCAACGACGTGTTCAGCGCCGAGGAATGGTATCCCGGAGGACAGCTCGGTACCACCGAGAAAGCCAGCTATTCGGCTGCCACACCGGCTGTCGAGAATTCCAGCGGAATGGAGGAAGACTTCAACACCGGTGAGGATTTCTTCGAACATCTTTATACTTTTGAGCAGGCTCCACGTAAGGGCCTGGGCCCGGCCTGGGTGCGCAACAGCTGCATTGCCTGCCACCCCAGCTACGGACATGGTAAGCGGCAGACAGAATACCGGGCCAACACGATTGGCAATGGCTATCTGCTCGTTATCTATCATCCTGACAACAATGCCTACATCAGCGAGGTGACAGGCATGCCGCAGACGCAAGCCATGTCGCCTTTCAAGGCGCCTATCGACGAGAATCTCATCAACATACAGTGGAAGACCGTCTCGCAGATGGAGAGCGGGCTGGCCATGAAGTTCCCCGACGGCGAGGCCTACGAGCTCATCTATCCAGAGGTGACCATTCCGCAGCATGCTTTCAACACCAATCCTAAGCCCACCAACTATGATGTGCGGCTGGAGTCGACTATCGGAGTGTATGGAACAGGACTGCTCGACGCTATCAGCGATGAGGATATTGAGGCACAATGGCGTGCCGAGGCACCTTATGTAGACCTGAATCCCGCCATGTGGGACAAGGCTGCCAACACATTCAAGGCCAGTGCCTACTACTCAGCGCCTTACAACGATACCGGCTCGCATCGCGGCACTCACGGTCCGCTGAAGCGTTTTACCTATGCCATGACCCGTGGCTCGCTGCAAGACGGTGCCGGAGCCAATGCCATCTGGAATATTACCAACGTTACACGCTCCGACCGCCACTGGCTCTACACCACAACGGCATGGGCCAAGGCTCAGAGTGAAGATCAGGAGGTCATCGACTACATCAAACAGCATGGTCAGTCGGAGGCCAGCATTCTGCACCCATATTATGCCGACGGCACTAACGAGGGCATTGCCAGCCGTGTATATGAGATTCTGAACACTCCGTCGGTGGCTTACAAAAATACCTTTGAGAAATATCTGCTCAACGGTGCTCCCTATAATCATCAAGAAGAGATGACCGACAAACAGTATTATCAGTTTATGGTGTGGCATCGTGGCCTGGCTGTTCCTGCTGCCCGTAACCTGAGCGATGCTGCCGTGAAACGCGGCAAGACGCTGTTCACTCAGATGGGCTGTGCCCAGTGTCACCGTCCGTCGTGGAAGACTGGCAACGACAACATGTGGGTTGATGCCAGCATCAAAGCCTATGCTGCCAGCATCGGCAAAGACGCAGCGACGGTACTACCCAAATATCCCAACCAGACCATCTGGCCCTACACAGATATGGTTCAGCACCGCTTGTGGATGGTGAATGACATCCGCACGGGTTGGTGCCGTACCACACCATTGTGGGGACGCGGACTCTCTCGCCAGCTCACTGGTGCCGACGACCGTCTGCACGACTGTCGTGCACGTACCATAGTAGAGGCCATCATGTGGCATGGCTACTCAAAGAAATCCGATGCTTACGATTCGACAGTGAAGTTCTACAATCTGCCCAAGGCCGACCGCGATGCCGTGGTGAGGTTTATTGAGTCTATTTGATGAAGAAGACACTGATTGTTCTATATGTTGTGGTGGTTGCTGTAATGGCTGCCGCCACAATTGTTGAGAAGTATCAAGGCACTTCGTTCGTCTCAGCCAACGTCTATGGTGCCTGGTGGTTCAGCTTGCTATGGGCAATGCTGGCGGCAGTGGCCATAGCTTATTTCTTAAAGAGAAGGGTGCGCCGTCTGTCAGTCGTCGTTCTCCATTTGTCGTTTGTTGTTATCTTGCTGGGAGCACTCATCACTCATCTTACAGGGCGTCAGGGTGTGGTACATCTGCGTAAAGGAGAGACAGTCAAAGAGTTCCAAGTCAACACGCAAGAGGGTATGCTTACACAGCAGCTGCCTTTCAGCATCCGTCTGAACAGTTTCAGAGTTGTCTATCACGAGGGCACGCAGGCTGTGGCTGACTATGAGTCGTACCTTACCATCAGCCACGGAGCGCAGAAAGAGAATAGCATAGTCTCGATGAACCATATTTATTCGCACAACAATATTCGCCTTTATCAGAGCAATTATGACGAAGACTTGCAGGGCAGCTATCTGGCCGTCAATAGCGATCCGTGGGGCATCCCTGTTACCTATCTGGGCTATGCCTTGCTTTTTATCTCCCTTGTTTGGATGCTCGTCGACCCCAAGGGACGCTATCGTGCGTTGCTGAGAGACGAGTGTGTCGCAGAGTGTAAACTTCATGGAGAGAGAAATGCGAGGCGCTCGCTCATGTTACTACTGTTGTTTTCGGTCAGCAGCCTGTGTGTGGGTGGCACACAAAACAGTACCTCCGACCACGTTCTGCCCAAAGACCTTGCCGCTGAGTTCGGCCGTCTTAATGTGCTTTATAATGACCGAATCTGTCCTCTGCAGACTTTTGCCGTTGATTTTACCAAAAAACTCTATGGCAAACGCTCGTACAACGGTATGTCGGCCGAGCAGGTGCTGACAGGTTTCATATTCTTCGGCGACGAGTGGAGCAATGAGCCTGTCATCAAGTTGAAAAGCGGACCATTGCGCGAGACGTTGCAGCTGCCCAAATACTGTAGTGTAAACACCTTTTTCAACGAGCAGATGGGTGGCTACATTTTAGGGCCGTATGTTCGGGAGTATTACAGCGGACAGAATGACAAATTTCATCAGGAGATTGCCAAGATGGATGACCGCTTGCGGCTTATTATGCAATTGCGGCAGGGAAAACCTCTAAAACTTTTCCCCTATAAGCCATCATCCCCCACCAGCCAACATACCTCACAGATTACTTGGTATGCCCCTACCGACGGGCTGCCCGAAGTGATGGAACCTGATAGACAACAGTATATTCATGAGATTTTCTCACTGCTAAACATGGATGCGCAAGTTCAGAATTACGACCGTATGCGCGAGACTGTTGAGAAAATGCAACGCTATCAGCAGCGCTACGGTGGTTCGTCCCTTCCATCGCCCATGCGAGTCAAGGCCGAGCGGCTATACAACCGCATTCCCTTTGCAACCATCTTGTTTATGGTAAATCTCAGCATGGGCTTCGTCTGTTTGTTTCTCACCATACTCAAACGCAGGCAGGGACTTGCTATGGTGATGATGGTATTGTCGTTCATAGCACTGACTCTTTGTCTCTCTCTTCGCTGGATAGTCACTGGACATGTACCTATGTCGAACGGATATGAGACGATGTTGTTTTTAGCGTGGACGGTAATGCTGGTCACGCTCTTCATGCAGCGGCGCTATCCTGTCATGCTCACTTTTGGTTTCATCATGTCGGGATTCTTTCTGCTGGTGTCGCATATCAGTCAGATGGATCCGCAAATAACTCATCTCATGCCTGTGCTTAACTCACCCCTGCTCAGTTTGCACGTCAGTGTCATCATGATGTCGTTTGCCCTGCTCTCGCTTACGTTCATCTGCGCCATTACAGGTCTGCTGGGCAGAAAAGGAAGTCTCACGCATGTCACCCATCGCCTTTCGCTCATTTTCCTCTATCCCGCACTCACCTGTCTTGGCATAGGCATCTTTGTCGGGGCGATCTGGGCCAATGTTTCGTGGGGCACGTATTGGAGTTGGGATCCTAAGGAAGTGTGGGCGCTCATCACGTTTATGATCTATGCTGTGGCTGTTCACGACCGTTCGATGCCTTTCCTTGAAAGTCCTGTTGGCTTCCACGTCTACTGTCTGCTGGCTTTCCTCACCATTCTCATGACCTACTTCGGCGTGAACTACTTCCTTGGCGGCATGCACTCGTACGCATAGGAACAGGTTGTGATGGTCGAGAAGTATCCTTCTGACCGTGAAGAAAAAGAAACTGTCGTTGACAGTAAGACTGTAAGCGGCAGGAAACTGCCTGCGGGAAAGGAAATATGAAATGGTGGCTGACTAAATGTAGTCGGCCACCATTTGTTGATGATACTCAGGGAAAGTGTTTTGTTTCATGGACTTTTATTACCCGGCGAGAAGGGGAGGGTTACCCATCCGTTGGCATGCTTGTCTCGTCGTTTATTGTCCGCCCAGCCTGCCGAAAAACTCGATGATGTCCTCCCAGGTCTTGAACGTGTCGCTGCCGAATGCGATGCGTGTTCCCATGAAGTCGGACGAGCCATACAGACGGTCCGGGGCGATGAGGTAGTCGCCGTAGAGCAGGTTGAGCTGGTTGGTGAAGACCACATGGTCGTAGGCAGGCACATTGATGTACTCGGCTGCCCATGCCATGACGTCGTCCATTAGCTGCGGCTGGTTGGAGGTTGACGGTGCAATGATATAGACGAAATACGACTCTATCAGCTGGCGGAAGGCTTTCTGGCTGCTGCTCGTCGGCTTACCCCATTTGTCGCGCAGAGCATCGATGCTGACATAAACGATCGGCCGTTCACGGCCTTCCTGCTTGTCGTCGAACCACCGGATGACGGGAACCACCGAATGCATGAAGCTGTTGTCATTCATGCGGTGTTCTCCGTGAAAGCGGATGGCACGCGGGTAGTGTTCGCGAAACAGGTCGAAGGTGTCAACTGTCGTGTCCTCGTCGCCAAAGAGGCCAACGACGTGGTTGAGCTGCTCCTCCTCGCTGACGCCGCTGAAGCACTGGGCGCATATTTCCTTATACTCCTTGACCAATGCCTTTGTCACGATAAAATCCTGTACACCGTCCTGCCTGGGATTCTGGAAGCGCTGGGCGCCCATCATGTTGTGGCTGACCATCGTGTCGCCCATCTGCAGCGCAGGGTTGATGATGATGCGGTCGTAGCCATAAAGCATCTCGGCAAACATACCGCCCATCGACGTGCCCATAATCAGGTCAGGCTGCTCGGCCTCACAAGTGGTGCGGAGCAGTTGTAAAGCCTCCTCGGGATGGAGTGGCAGGTCGGGAGCGACAACTGTTGCCGAGGGCATCGCCACACGCATGCGGGTGACAGTTCCTGATTGTCCCGACGAGGCAAAACCGTGGACGTAAAGAATCTTTTTACCCGACATCAGGTCGGGAAACTGTTTGATATAGGGGTTTTCCATGACTGCAAAAATAAACATTTTTCACGATTAATACTCTTTTTTGATTGATAATTGTACCTCTTGTCACAATATTTTTCCTATATTTGCAGTCAGAAATCTAAATAACACAAAATATCGTTTTATGAGAAGACAATTATTCATCATGGCTTTGATGGGTTTGGCCGTCACGGGAATGACTGCCAAGACCGTGAAGAAAGTGAAGAAAACACCAGCGAAAGCGGTGAAAAAGGAAGTTGTTCAGCAGGCAGCTCCCGTGGTTCAGCAGCCGACATTCACCGAGTGGCAGGACATGCAGGTGAACGGAGTGAACCGGTTGCCGATGCATGCCACATTCTTTGCTTACGAGAGTGAGAGTGTAGCGCTGAAAGGTGATATGCGGAACTCGAAGAACTTCGTCTCGCTGCATGGCGACTGGGCGTTCAACTGGGTGGAGAATGCCGACCAGCGTCCCGACGGATTCTGGAATCCTGACTTCAACGATGCCGGCTGGGGCAAGATGCCTGTTCCTGGTCTCTGGGAACTGAACGGCTTTGGCGACCCGGTGTATGTGAATATAGGCTTCGCATGGCGCGGCCATTTCCAGAATAATCCTCCCAACGTGCCCGTGAAGGACAACCATGTAGGCTCTTACCGCCGCACGATCAATATTCCTGCGGGGTGGGAAGGAAAGCAGGTTGTAGCTCATTTCGGTTCTGTAACATCGAACATGTACCTGTGGGTCAATGGACAGTACGTGGGCTATTCGGAAGACTCGAAGGTTGCCGCCGAGTTTGATATTACTCCATATGTGCATACAGGCGAGAACCTGATAGCTTTCCAGGTGTTCCGCTGGTGCGACGGCTCGTACTGCGAGGACCAGGATTTCTGGCGCCTGAGCGGTGTGGCACGCGACAGTTATCTGTATTGTCAGGACAAAGAGGAGCGTCTGGTGAATATCGAGGTGACTCCCGACCTGACAGACAACTATCAGAACGGTGTGCTGCAGATTAAGAAGCAGGTGGCAGGCAACGTACGCGTCGACTACTATCTGTTCGATGCCAATGGCGAGCTGGTCACGATGACCACCAGTGATACGATTCAGGTGGAGAACGTGAATAAGTGGACTGCTGAGACCCCTTACCTCTATACATTGCTTGCCAAAGTATGGAAAGCCCCGAAACCTCGTCAGGTAAAGGGTGGCGTGAAGCGTAAGGATGTGGCAGCGCTGAGCGAGGTTATTCCCTTGAAGGTAGGCTTCCGCAAGGTGGAGATCAAGAATGCACAGCTGCTGGTTAATGGTCAGCCTGTACTGATCAAGGGTGCCGACCGTCATGAGATGGATCCCGATGGCGGCTACATCGTGTCGAAGGAGCGTATGATTCAGGACTTGCAGATTATGAAGCGGCTGAACATCAATGCCGTGCGCACATGTCACTATCCCGACGACCCCGTCTGGTACGACCTCTGCGACCAATATGGTATCTATCTCTGTGCCGAGGCTAACCAGGAGAGCCACGGTTTCGGCTACAGCGAGTCGGCCGAGAGCCGCAAACCTCAGTTTGCCAAGCAGATTCTGGAGCGTAACCAGCACAATGTGACCTCTCATTTCAACCATCCGAGTGTGATTATCTGGTCGCTCGGTAACGAGACCGTTGACGGACCGAACTTCACTGAGGCCTACAAGTGGATTAAGAACTACGACCCCAGCCGTCCCATCCATTGGGAGCGTGCCCACTATGGTGCCAATACCGACATCATGTGTCCGATGTACGCCACTCATAAGTGGTGCGAGGACTACTGCAACGACGCCTCGAAGACGAAACCCCTTATCCAGTGCGAGTACAACCATACGATGGGTAACTCAAGCGGCGGTCTGAAGGAATATTGGGATCTGATTCGTAAGTATCCGAAGTATCAGGGTGGCTTTATCTGGGACTTTGTCGACCAGGCTCTGCGTGGCAAGGATGCCCAGGGTCGCGAGATATATACGTATGGTGGCGACTATAACACATACGATGCATCCGACAACAACTTCAACTGTAACGGAATCATTGGCCCGGACCGCCAGCTGAATCCGCATGCCTACGAGGTGGCTCACCAGTACCAGAATATCTGGGCTGAGCCTGTAGATTTGCAGAACGGACAAATCAGCGTATACAACGAGAATTTCTTCCGCAATCTGTCGAATGTGAATCTCGACTGGGAACTGCTCGTTGATGGTGAGGTGGCTAATAAGGGCACTGTCACCGAACTGAACTGTGAGCCGCAGCAGCGTGTCAACGTCACTTTGCCGTACGAGCTGCGCGACATCTCAGGCGCTAACGACATCTATCTGAATGTCCGTTTCGCCCTGAAGAGCAGCGAACCGCTGATGCAGCGTGGACAGGTGGTGGCCTACAATCAACTGGCCATCCAGGAGACTGCGAGCAATCAGGTTGCCAGCCGTGTTGCCACGGGCAAGGCTGCCAAGATTGTGAATAAGAAGAGCGAGCCAGCCATTACCGTCACTGGCCGTCAGTTCAGTGTACAGTTCGACCGTACTACTGGCTTTATGACTCAGTATGTGGCCAACGGCAAGAACTTGCTGGGCGAGGGTGGAACGCTGAAGCCAAACTTCTGGCGCGCCGTGACCGACAACGATATGGGTGCCGGTGTGCAGAAGAAGTATGCTGTGTGGCGCAACCCGACCCTGCGTCTGCTCTCATTGACAACTGACAAGAAGACGAAGAGCATCAAGGCAGAGTATGAGTTGGCCGACGTAAAGGCCCGTATCGTACTGACCTATGGCATCCGTCCGGATGGAAGCATCGACGTTACCGAGCAGATGATTGCCGACAAGAGTGCTGAGGTGAGCGATATGTTCCGCTTCGGTGTGGTGATACAGCTGCCTTACAGCATGGACAAGAGCGAGTTCTATGGCCGTGGCCCGATAGAGAATTATGCCGACCGTAAGAGCTCGCAGCCGATGGGTGTTTATCGCCAGACCGCTGACGAGCAGTTCTTCCCCTATATTCGTCCGCAGGAGACAGGTACGAAGAGCGACATGCGCTGGTGGAATCAGACCGACGCCACGGGTGAGGGCTTGCGCGTGATGGCAGACAAACCGTTCTTCGCCAGTGCTTTGCACTACGACTTGGAGGAGTTGGATGAGGGCATGGAGAAAACCCAGCGCCATAGTCCGCAGCTGAAGAAATCGAAATTCACGAATCTCTTCATCGACATGGAGCATGCCGGTGTGGGTGGCGTGAACAGTTGGAATATGGATGCTATAGCTCTTCCGCAGTATCGTGTGAACTACGGTGACAAGACTTTCGTTTTCACGCTTGCACCGCTGAGATAATCTTAACATAACATAAAATCCACCATTAAGAGCATAAAATCCACCTCTGTAGGGGTGGATTTTTGTATTTTTGCAATCAAAACGGAAAAACCGTGTCTGAATGCTGATCATTGTAAACTTAAAAAATAAAACTAACCCAATGAAAACAATCAAAATTTTCACACTGACCCTGGTTGCCATGATGGCTGCCATGACAGTCAATGCACAACACCAGTACACCGTAAACGCAAAGAAGCTGGGCGCTCCCGTTCAGCCCACGATGTACGGAATTTTCTTCGAGGATATTAATTTTGGTGCTGACGGTGGTCTCTATGCAGAGTTGATAGAGAACCGCTCGTTCGAGTTCCCCCAGCAGCTGATGGGATGGAACACCTTCGGAAACGTGAAGGTAAACGACGCAAATCCTGCTTTCGACCGCAATCCGCACTATGTGACTCTCTCCGATGCAGGACATAAGGAGAAATATACTGGTCTGGAAAACCATGGATTCTTTGGCATTGGTTTGAAGAAAGGCATGGATTATCACTTCTCTGTGTATGCCCGCACACCCGGCGAGAGCAAGATTCGCGTTGAGCTGGTTGGCGCCGACGATGAGGTGATGGCCAAAAAGAGCGTGAGCATCAAGGGTAACGACTGGAAAAAGTACACAGCAACCATTCAGTCGCCCAAAACAGATGCCAAAGGCTTTATGCGTATCTATCTTGAGTCGAAGGTGAAAGTGGACCTCGACCATGTGAGCCTCTTCCCGGCTGACAACTGGAACGGACTGCGCGCTGACTTGGTGAAGGACCTGAAAGACCTTCATCCCGGTGTGTTCCGCTTCCCCGGTGGTTGCATCGTTGAGGGTACCGATTTGGAGAGCCGCTACCAATGGAAGAACAGCGTGGGGCAAGTAGAGAACCGCCCGCTGAACGAGAACCGCTGGAACTACACCTTCCCTCATCGTTTGTTCCCCAACTACTACCAGACTTACGGTTTGGGATTCTATGAGTTCTTCCTGCTTTCAGAGGAGATTGGAGCCCAGGCTCTGCCCATCTTGAACGTGGGTCTTGCATGCCAGTTCCAGAACGACGACAAAGACGCTGCCCGCGTGCATGTGGCAGTTGACGATTTGCAGCCGTATATCGACGACGCACTCGACCTGATTGAGTTCGCTAATGGCGGAACAGACACCAAGTGGGGCCGTCTTCGTGCCGATATGGGCCATCCCGAGCCTTTTAATCTGCAGCAGATTGGTGTCGGTAATGAGCAGTGGGGACCATTGTATCCTGAGCGTTTGGAGAAGTTTATGACTGCCATCCGTGCCAAATACCCCAAAATGAAGATTGTTGGCTCAAGCGGTCCAAGTCCTGACGACAAGGATGGCAAGCAATTTACCTATGGATGGGTGCAGATGAAGAGACTGAAGGCCGACCTCGTTGACGAGCATTACTATCGTGATCAAGACTGGTTCATGCAGAATGTGACTCGTTATGACTCTTACGACCGCAAGGGTCCGCGCGTGTTTGCCGGTGAGTATGCTTGTCATGTAAAAGAGAAGGCTGTCGGAGTGCCTGAGGGAAAGAACGTGTTTGAGGCCGCTCTTGCCGAGGCCGCTGTCATGACGGGCTTTGAGCGTAATGCCGACATTGTGCACATGGCCACCTATGCTCCGCTCTTCGCACATGAGGAGGGCTGGCAGTGGCGTCCTGACTTGATTTGGATGGACAATCTGAGCACCGTGCGCACTCCTAACTATTATGTGCAGCAGATGTATGCTTGCAATCCGGGTACTCATGTCCTGCAGCTCACTGAGAACAAGAAGCCCGTTACCGGACAGGATGGGCTCTGCGCAAGTGCTGTCTACGACAAGGCCACCAACGGTTATGTGGTGAAGATTGTCAACACCAGCGGTGCCGCCAAGGATATTGAGGTAACCTTCAAGGGCATTAAGTCGCTTGGCAAAGGCAAGGTTACTACCCTCCATGCCGACCGTATGGATGCCGTGAATACTGTAAAGAACAAGAATGTGATTACTCCGAAGACTGCCGATGTTGAGGCAGAAGGCAATGTTCTGAAGGTTACCGTTCCTGCCAAGACCTTTGCACTGTATAGATTCTAAGCACACAAAAAGCGGTGCTTCTGATTGAGTATCGCTTTGCTTGGAACTGCAGACAATATAGGTGTTAGTTATAAAAAAAGGTGTTTCGTGAGTTCGACACATATCGTGTCGGACTCACTTTTTTATTGCTGAGATAGCTTGATGATGAAGCCATTGACCCTTCGATTTCCAATTAATGCCTGATTAACCTTCAATTAGGCATTAATTACACTCCAATCAGGCATTAATTAGAGTGTAATCAGGCATTAACTCGAACTTAATTAGTCTATCAGTTACAACCTAATCAGGCATCGATTAGAAAAAACGTTTTAAGAAGCCGTGTTTCGATGTGCTGGAGGGCTACTCTGGAATACTGGAAGGCTTCTCTGGAAAACTGGAAGGCAACTCCAGAAAATTGGAAGCCTCCTCTATATTGTCAGGATTATACTCCAGAAAAATGGTAATGATATCTATAATGCTGGGAGTATATTCTAGAATTCCTCAAACTTTATTATCCTTTATTTTATATGGAGAAAGTTCTTCATCTCTTCCAGTTTTCTTTCTCCCATCTCGCGGCCGATGTCGTAGACATGTTGCATTTCTGCCGGATCGTGCGAGATGTGGCCAATGGGCAGAGGTTTGTCGGGATAAATGGCCATTGTGGTGCCGCGGCGCACCTCCTGTTCCACATATGCCAGTTCTTCGTTATACATTAGGTGGCGCATAGCCATAGCCTCCACCACGCGTGGATATTTTCGCAGGCTCATGCGGATGATGGGGAGAAACCGGCTGGGCTTTTTCTCATAGCCCAGCGGTTGCGTCAGTATCACGATGTTACGCTCGAAGCCTTCCCGTTGGAAAGCCTTCAGCGGAATAGAGTCGGTGATGCCGCCGTCAAGCAGCTTGTAGCCTTCCAGCTCTACCACTTTTGAAACCACAGGCATTGAGGCAGATGCGCGCACCCAGTCGAATGTCACGTCGCCGCCTTTTTCACAACGCTTGTAAACCGGTTGTCCCGTTTCCACGTCCGTACATACCAGCCAAAACTCCAAAGGGTTCTGCTCGTATGTCTCATTATCAAAGATGTCGTATTCATTGGGGACGATATGGTAGGCATATTCAGCTCCAAACAGGTCGCCGGTACGCAGAAACGACTGCATGCTGCAATACCGTTTATCCTTCGCAAAGCGCTTGTTGTATCGGATAGCTCTTCCCGGCTGTCTCGACTTGTAGTTACACCCAAACGCCGCTCCAGCCGATACGCCTATCACGCCATCAAATGTGATGCCGTTTTCCATCATCACGTCCATGATGCCGGCCGAGAACAAACCTCGCATGGCACCTCCCTCGAGCACTAATCCGTTCTTCATTATCTGATGAAAAGCAGTTCGCGATACTTCGGAAGTGTCCAAAGCTCGTCGGCAACGGTGAGTTCCAGCTTGTCGATGTGGTAGCGGATCTCTTCCATCTTCGGAGCCACGGTGTCGTGGTAGGCGATAGCCTTCTCGCGCTCACTCTCTATCTTGTTGGCAACCTTGCGGGCCTCAACCAGTTCCTCAACCATTGTCTCGATGGTCTGCACGCGCCCTGCAATCTCACGGACGATGCCCATGTTCCGCGCGCAGAGCTTTGTAGCTTCCTCCAATGGGAAGATGTCGAGCATGCTCTTCACGTTCTTGGCCAGCCGCGACTGGTAATGTGTCGCAACAGGAATGATATGGTTCATGGTCAGGTCGCCCAGCACGCGCGCCTCAATCTGAATCTTCTTCGTGTAGGTCTCCCATTTCACCTCGTTGCGGGCCCGCAGTTCCTTGCGGTTCATCACGCCCATACTCTCGAACATCTCAATCGTCTCTGGGTCCAGATAGCGGTCGAAGATGACGGGGCATGATTTCTCCACGTCCAGTCCGCGGCGGGTAGCCTCTTCCACCCATTCCTCGGAGTATCCGTTGCCGTCGAAATGGATGGGCTTGCAGGTGCGGATATCCTCACGCACCACATCGATGATGGCGCTGGTCTGGTCTTGTCCTTGGGCTATCAGCGCGTCGACACGCCGTTTGAAGTTGGTAAGTGCCTCGGCTACCGCCGTGTTGAGGGCAATCATGGCACTGGCACAGTTACACTCAGAGCCAGGTGCGCGGAACTCGAAGCGGTTTCCGGTGAAGGCAAAGGGCGACGTGCGGTTTCGGTCGGTATTGTCGATAAGCAGTTCGGGAATCTCGGGAATATCAAGTTCCACGGTCTGCTTGCCAGCCATCGTGAACAAGTCTTCCTTGTCGGCTTTCTCTATATGGTCGAGCAACTCGCTTACCTGTTTGCCGAGGAAACTGCTGATAATGGCGGGCGGAGCCTCGTTGGCGCCCAATCGGTGAGCGTTGGTGGCACTCATGATGCTGGCCTTGAGCAGACCGTTGTGCTTCCAGACACCCATCAGCGTCTCAACGATAAAGACTACGAATCGAAGGTTCTGCTCTGGAGTCTTGCCCGGTGCGTGCAGCAGCACGCCCGTGTCGGTAGAGAGGCTCCAGTTGTTGTGCTTTCCTGAGCCGTTGATGCCGTCGAACGGTTTCTCATGCAGCAGCACACGGAATCCATGCTTCCTTGCCACCTTCTTCATCAGCGACATAAGCAGCATGTTATGGTCGACAGCCAAGTTGGTCTCCTCGTAGATGGGGGCCAGCTCAAACTGGTTGGGAGCCACCTCGTTGTGGCGCGTCTTGCAGGGAATGGCCAGCTCCAGCGC
>JAEEXN010000095.1 GCA_016291595.1 Prevotella sp. | reverse complement strand
CACGCTCCTTCTCCTCAGGAGCATTGTAAATATGGTCGAACGACTTAATCTTACCCTCGTTACCAGCAACTCTCTTAGAAAGAACGAGTGTGATAGCAGCGGTCAGAGTAGTCTTACCATGGTCAACGTGACCAATTGTACCAATGTTTACGTGCGGTTTGGTGCGCACAAAATTCTCTTTAGCCATAGCTTTACTTGTATTATTAATTATTGAATAATCGTGTATTTTTGTTCTGCTTCTAAAAAAATAGACAATTCAAGTAGAGCTGTAACTGAGAGTTGAACTCAGGACCTCTTCCTTACCAAGGAAGTGCTCTACCACTGAGCTATTACAGCATTCCGTTAGAGCGGAAAACGGGGCTCAAACCCGCGACCCCCAGCTTGGAAGGCTAGTGCTCTATCAACTGAGCTATTTCCGCGTAAGAACCTCTACTGAAGTGGGTGCTGATGGATTCGAACCACCGAAGTCGAAAGACAGCAGATTTACAGTCTGCCCCATTTGGCCACTCTGGAAAACACCCTTGTTCTTGAACCATCCTTTTACCGTCCTTTGCAGGCCCTTGGGAGAGCCTCTTGTCGGATTCGAACCAACGACCCCGAGATTACAAATCACGTGCTCTGGCCAACTGAGCTAAAGAGGCAAAATCCTTGCAGCCGTTTGGCATCGCATTCAGGATGTGTTCTAAAACGGCTGCAAAGTTACGACTATTTTTTTAATCACCAAAATTTTTCGGCGTTTTTTTTATTTATTTCTTAGTTTTTCTTTGAATTTAGTCAATTGGACCTTCATTGAGTCAACACATTGGTCTACACCTTCCTCGAAAGTATCGCAGGTCTTATTCACAAATAGCGTGTTGCCAGGAACGTTAACAGTCAGACTGGTCTCCTTGTTCATTGCCGTAGCCGGCTTAACTACTTTCAGTTGCACCTCAACTTTCTGAATATCCTCAAATGTTTTTTCCAACTTGGCGACTTTCTTTTCGATGAACGCCTCTAACTTCTCGGTAGCGTCGAAGTGAATCGACTGGATCTTAATTTCCATAGAAACCTCCTATTTTAAAAGTTAATAAGGTTATGCCCTGGGGTGGGCTTTTTCATAAACACGTTTCAGCTGCTCGAATGTTGTATGAGTATAGATCTCTGTAGTCGTGAGACTCTCA
Source organism: Prevotella sp. (assembly GCA_016291595.1). Taxonomy (GTDB): domain Bacteria; phylum Bacteroidota; class Bacteroidia; order Bacteroidales; family Bacteroidaceae; genus Prevotella. Next base: position 10,802 of record JAEEXN010000095.1, on the reverse strand, counting down.
TGTCCCAGCAGCTTCTTTACACTTTCCAATCCGGCATCATGATTCAGCATCGTAGTGGCGAAGGTATGTCTCAGCACGTGTGGCGTGCGTTTTTTCAGTGTCGACACCATCGAGAGATGCTTTCTCACCAAATAGCGCACCTGCTCACTGTTCATCGCCTGGCCCTTGTCGGTTAAGAAGAGTGCCGAGGTCTGTGCGTCCGGGAACTGCTCGTTACGCATTCTCATATAACGCATCAGTTCGGTTTTCAGCTCCTCACCGAAGGGAATCATGCGCTGTTTGTTGCGCTTACCCGTCACCTTCAGCTGGCACGCGTCCATGTCTATCATCGACTCTTCCAAGCCAACAAGTTCCGACAAACGCATTCCCGTAGAATAAAACATCATAATAATGGTACGCGCACGTACTTTATTATAATCATCCACATCACCCAGCACATCGTCCAACAACCTGTCCATCTCGTTTTCCCTCAGGAACTGGGGCAGCAACTTACTTTTCTTGGGTCCAGTCAGCCCATGAGCAGGATCTTTTACGATGAGCCTGCGCGAAAGCGCAAAACGATAAAAGGAACGCAACGCGCTCAACCTTCTGTTGATTGATGATGCATTGTTTCCTTTATCCATCATGTGCTCCATCCAGTCGCGGATGATATCAGAGTCTACCGACTCCCACGAAGGCACATGCTCCTTTGAATTTTTGAAGTACGACTCAAATGCCCGAAGGTCTTTGCCGTAACTCTGCACGGTACGCTCGGAATAATTCCGCTCATAGCGCAGGTAGTTCAAAAAATCATCTATCGTCATAGGCTTCGCCGCTTCATCACGATTTTCACGTTTTCGTCAGCGAATATACGGAATTTTATTCAAACTACCAAATTTTCGGGGAATAAATTACAATTCCTCGTTCTGGCGCAGTTTCTGTACGTAGATAGCGTGCTCCATCTTGAGTCTCTTCAGAACAGATGGCTTGTCAAACTGCTGACGTGCGCGGAGTTCCTTCACGACACCTGTCTTTTCGAACTTTCTCTTAAACTTCTTGAGAGCTCTTTCAATGTTCTCGCCATCTTTAACGGGTACAATAATCATGCTTTTGGTTTTTATTTTTTGTTAAACTTATGTTATTTTTTCGTGTAGCCACGATTTGCGGGTGCAAAGGTACACCAATTTTATTAAACTGCCAAGTTTTTCAACAAATATTTTTTCAAAAGTCAACAATCTGCCCCTAAAGACGTGCTGACTTATGTTCCGGAAGGCCAAAAACCATGTAAGCCTTGCCGTAAGAATGTTTTAAAATGGTAATGTCTTTATTCCTCGGCAAGATACCATTTGGAATACTCCACATAATGGCGTGCGTAAGATTCCGCCTGGTCGGGATTGGTCTTTTTAATGAACTTAGCAGGAACACCGCCCCATATCTCATGAGGCCCTATGATGGTATGGCCCAGCACTAACGCACCGGCAGCTACTACGGCACCCTCTCCCACCACGGCATTGTCAAGCACAGTGCTGCCCATGCCGATCAGACTACCCCGCTTCAGCGTACATGCATGAACGGTAGCATTATGGCCGATGGTCACATCGTCCTCTATAATAGTCGGACCAATCTTGTTGGTAACATGAACGACGGCTCCGTCCTGCACGTTCACCCGGTTGCCCATCGTCACGGGAGCTACGTCACCGCGCACCACTGCATTAAACCATACACTGCACTCGTCACCCATGGTCACTTCGCCCACGATGGCGGCATTCTCGCTGAAATAGCACTCCTTTCCCCAACGTGGAGTAAGGCCTTTAACTGATTTGATAATTGCCATTTTTCGGCAAAGGTACGATTAAAATGAGTAAAAAACAAAGAAATCTTGTTTTTCTTTTCATTTTCAAGTGAAGTACCTATTGAAAGGTACTACAAAATGAGCGAAAGCGAGTGAATAAGGGGGAAAAACGGGAAAGTACTATCAGATAACACATGCCCCCGCCTATCAAACAATACATAAAAAAGGCTGCAACGTCATGTTGCAGCCATAAACAATTAAATAATGTATTCTACAAAGGAGCACAGGCATCACGCAGCCAGTCGTTCTCTGACGCGTCGAGGAACGGCGACAGACTATCGTAAACCACCTGGTGATAGTCGTTGAGCCACTGGATTTCCTCGTCGGTCATAAGCGTCTTGTCGATGGGCGCTTTGTCGATAGGACATAGCGTCAAGGGATCGAACTTCAGGAAACGGCCGAGCTCTGTCTCTCCCGCATCGACGATGAGCAGCGTATTCTCGAGGCGCACACCAAAGCGGTTGGCAAGATAGACACCCGGCTCATCGGTGACAGTCATCCCCGCACGCAACGGAGCCGGTTTCCATTCCATGCGTATCTGATGAGGTCCTTCGTGCACATTGAGGTAAGTACCCACACCATGACCAGTACCATGGAGGTAGTTCAGGCCGTTCTTCCATAGTGGCATACGGGCGATGGCGTCAATTTGTGTTCCGCTGGCTCCCTCAGGGAATATAGCGTTCTGCAGTTGGAGATGTCCTTTGAGCACCAGTGTAAACACCTTACGCTGCTCGTCGGTAACAGGTCCAAGGGCGATCGTGCGCGTAATATCTGTAGTGCCATCGAGATACTGTGCCCCACTGTCGAGGAGGAGCAGTCCCTCTGGCCGCAACGGGATGTCGGTCTCGGGAGTCGCCTCATAGTGTACGATGGCTCCATGCTCCTGATAGCCGGCAATGGTGTCGAACGAGATACCGCGGAACAAGGGTTGCTCTGCCCGGAGTGCGGTCAGTTTCTGGTCGACAGTTATCTCTGTCTGTCCGCCTAGCGCGACAGCGGGCTTCAGCCAGCAGAGGAATCTGACCATAGCGATGCCGTCGCGAAGCATCGCCTGTCTAAAACCCTTGATTTCAGTAGCGTTCTTGACTGTCTTCATTCGTTTCACAGGCGACTCGGCCTCGATGACGGAAAGAGAGCCTTGTGCCTTGAGTTTGGAAGCCTGGACAGTCTCATAAAGTGTATAGTTGACCTCGTTGGGATCGAGCAGAATGGTATACTCGAAATAGTCTTTGAGTCCTTTTCGTACGTTGTCGTAACTGTCAACACGGATGCCTTCTGACTTCAGATAGGCAGAGACCTCCGGAGTAAGCTTATCGGGGTCGATGAACAACGTAACATCTTTCGACGATAAGAGCAGATAGCTGACGAACACGGGATTGCAATGCACGTCGGTACCACGCAGGTTGAGTGTCCACGCAATATCGTCGAGTGCCGTCATGAGCATTCCGTCGGCATGCTGCTCACGCAATGCACGGCGGATGCGGGCAATCTTGTCGTGAGCGGTCTCACCGGCACGTTCCAACGGAAATATCTCCACTTTGTTGCTGGGAATAGCAGGACGGTCCTTCCATATCAGAGCCAGCGGGTCGAGGTTCGTGCGCAGGGTGATACCTCCCTCCTTGCGCAACTCGGCAATCAGTTCCTTCACCTCGCTGACAGAGTTCACCATGCCGTCGAGTCCCACTTCAGGACTTCTGACATTACGCAGCTCGCTGCCCAACCATTGCGGAATGGTTGGCGTGCCAGGCATTTTCAGTTTCATTAACTGGAACTCAGTGTCTCTCAACTGTTGCTCAGCGGCAATGAAATAGCGGGAATCGGTCCACAAGGCTGCCGATGTCATGGTGACTACGGCTGTTCCAGCAGAACCGTTGAAGCCGGAAATAAACTCACGTCCTTTCCAATGGTCGGGAATATACTCTCCTTGATGGGGGTCGGTGCTTGGGAAGATAAAAGCAGAGAGATGCTCGCGCCGCATCACCTCGCGCAGGTCTTCCAATCGTTGGTTAACTATGTTCATATAAGTGTATTGTTTAAGTTATAAATGTAGTCTTATGTTGAATGACTCATGATCAAATTATTCATATAGTCTGATACCTTAGGCAGAAGCCGAATGGCTATCCGCCAAGTGTGGCCTTGATACCGTGAGCGGCGAACTGAGCAACACATCTCTGCTGGGTTTCAGCCGACGGGGTTGACATAGCGAAGCCTTGGAGGTTGTAACAGCCCCACATCCTACGATGTTTGTCTTTCCCCACATCGTGATATGGCAACAGGTTTACTGTCTTCCTCGCCCATGGAAGAGATGCCAGGAAGGCTGCGGTAGCCTCTATGTTCTGCTCATCAGCATTCACACCCTCTATCAAAGGAATACGCACGAAAAAGTCATGTCCTGCCATGGCTAGTTGCCTCACGTTTCGCAGGATGACCTCATTCGACACACCCGTATAGCGCATGTGCTTGTCGTTGTCCATCAGCTTGATGTCGACCAAAAACAGTTCACATTCGGCAGCTATGCGACCGACGGTTTCGGCAGAGGCGTAGAGCGATGTGTCAACCGCACGATGGAACCCGCGCCGTCCAAACTCATGCAGTAGCTGCAAGGTGTAATGCTCATGCATCAACGGCTCACCACCACATAAGGTGACTCCGCCATGACTCTCCTCCATCACGGCACGCTCTTTCTCCACCTCGTTCATCAATGCGTCCAGGGACCACTCCTTGCCGCACATCTCCAAAGCCGTGGTCGGACATTCCTCCACACATTTCCCACAAAGCAGACACTCATTGGCTGTCGGACGAATACCTTCAGCCGTCATCTCAAGCGCATGCTGCGGACAAGCCTCCACACAACTGCGGCAACCTAAGCACTTGGACCGCTTATAGAGCCGCTGCCTCTGAGACGTCCACCCTTCCGGATTATGGCACCACACACAACGCAACGGACAGCCCTTCATGAAAAGGGTTGTCCGGATGCCCGGTCCATCGTGGATGGCATAGCGTTTGATGTCAAATATAAGCGCCATTTACATCTCGTTGTTTTCCGTCCGGGCGATAATCTCGTTTTGCAGCTGCTCCGTCATATCGTTGAAATAGTCGGAGTAACCCGCCACGCGCACCAGCAAGTCCTTATACTCATCGGGATGCTTCTGGGCATCTCGCAACGTTTCCGTATCGATGATATTGAACTGGATATGGTGGCCACCGAACTTGAAGTAAGTACGAATCAGACTCGCCAGTTTCCGCTGGTCTTCCTCGTTTCTAAGCAGGGCCGGCACCATGCGCATGTTGAGCAGTGTGCCTCCACTCTTGGTCTGGTCGAGTTTGCCTAACGACTTGATGACGGCGGTAGGACCGTTTGTGTCGGAACCGTGTGAAGGCGATGTGCCGTCGCTGATGGCAAAATGTGCAAAGCGCCCGTTCGGTGTTGCGCCACATACCGAACCAAAGTAATTGTGGCACGTCGTACTGAGCATATTCAAATAGGTCTTTCCGCCCCGCGTGTTAGGACGCTGCTCTATAGCCTGCACCAAATCATCGTACACACGGACGGCAATCCGGTCGGCATAATCATTGTCGTTTCCGAAGAACGGTGTGTGGTTGCGAATATACTGGCGCATCTTCTCCAGGTCAGCAGCAGTTGGCAGAATGCCGCCTGCGGTATTGCCGGACAGCGACTGGGCAGAGACTTCCTGTCCCCAGTTGCGTGAGCAGGCGTTGAGCACCTGCTGCATTGTATAGCGATGGTCCTCGAACACGTGTTTCTTCAGCACGGCAAAGCAGTCGGTAATCGTTCCCAGACCCGTACACTGGATGTAGGTCGTGTTATAACGCGCGCCACCGCTATAATAGTCCTTTCCCTTCTCGATACAATCATCTATGTAGAGGCTCAGGAAGGTGGCAGGAGCATAGAGCGAGAACATGCGCTCAATGTAATTGTTTACCGACAGTTTCAGGTTAACGAAATACGTCATCTGCTGCCGCCATGCCTCATACAGTTCATCGAACGACTCAAACTGGCACGCGTCACCGGTCAGCAGTCCCAGTCTTTTGCCGGTCTCGGGGTCTATGCCGTTGTTGAGCGTTATCTCCAGTATTTTCGGGGTGTTCAGATAGCCCGTCAGCAAATAGGCTTCCTTACCGAATGCACCCACCTCGATACATCCCGAGCAGCCTCCCTCGCGCGCATCCTCCAACGACTTGCCCTCGCGCACCAGTTCGCGCACATAGGTGTCGGGATTGAACACCGACGGATAGCCATGTCCCTGTCGAATCACGCGGATTCCCTCGAGCAGGAACTGGTCGGGTGTCTCTTCCGCAATATGGATACTCAGGCCCGGCTGCAACTCGTGCAGCTCTTCCTGAATCTCGAGAATCATGTACGAAAGGTCGTTCACGGCATTCTTCCCCTCACGGTCCACGCCACCGATATTGATATTCGTAAAATCGTTATACGTTCCCGACTCCAGTGCAGTGACGCCCACCTTTGGCGGAGCGGGCTGGTTGTTGAACTTAATCCACAGACAACTGATCAGCTCTTTTGCCTTTTCGCGGGTGAGGGTACCGGCAGCCAGATCCTTCTGATAGAACGGATACAGATGCTGGTCGATATGCCCGGGATTCATCGAGTCCCACCCGTTCAGTTCTGTCACTGTTCCGAGATGCACAAACCAGTACATCTGAATAGCTTCCCACAAGTCACGGGGCGCATGGGCAGGAACCCAACGGCACACATCGGCAATCTTGCGAAGTTCACGAATGCGCTGGAGTTTTCCGGAATTGCCGGTCTCCCCAGATATTTCGGCTGACAGTTTATCCGCCATCTGCTCCGCCAGTTCGGCATGCCGCTCGGCAAAGAGGATAGCTGCGTCGCACGAGATGGCCATGGCCTCCAGTTCCTGCTGCTTGTCGGTGGCTTCAGGGTCGTAGATAAAGTCAAGCTGCGCCAACCTTTCACTAATGCGTTTCTTCACATCAAGAAGTCCCTCCCGGTACATTTTTCCGTCCATGGCGGTATGTCCGGCAGCCCGTTGTTCCATAAACTCTGTGAACACGCCTGCATGATAGGCCTCCTCCCACTCCTTCGACACATGGTTGAAGATGCGCTCACGCTGCGTCTTTCCCTTCCAGTAGGGAATCACCTCGCGCTCGTAGGTGTCGATGTCCTCCTGACTGATGGTATATCGCTGCAGCTCCCGCTCGTTCAGCGTGTGCAGGTCCTCCACCGAGTGGCACGTCAGTTCGGGGAATGTCGGGACAGCCTTGGGCCGTGGTCCGCGCTCTCCTACTATCAGCTCATCGTCGCCGATGTAGAGCGTTTTCTTCTTGCAGATCTCATAGAAGTTACGGGCACGCAGCAGGGCAATGGGCATGGTGCCATAATTCTCGCGGTAGAAGGCGGTCTCGATGAGTGCGCGCTCTATGCTCAGGGTAGTCGGCATGTCGATACTCTGCTGGTGCAGCCGTTTGATGCGGGCGTTCATGCCACCGTCGTTCTCAGGGTATTTAATCGAATAATTCATCCCGTTTTCAATGTTTCTTATGTGGAAGTTTATTGAGGAGTGGAATGCCGTATCGTCTGCCCCGCCCCATCCGGGTGTCTTTGCAGCACGACAGTCTTTCCACTCGCACCATTCTCGTTTCTTTCAATTCCGTTTGTCAAATCGGCTCCACCGCCTCCTTGGCCTGATACACTTCCTCGATGGTCATCGGTTTGCGAAGGGTTCCCAGCTGGCGGGCGCCGTCCTTGGTGATGACATAGTCCAGCTCATTGCGCAGGCCCGTGAAGTCTCGCCACGCATCCAGTTTCTCGTAGCAGATGAAATCGGTAAACTGCTTCTCAGCACGCCACTTGTCCATCAGCTCCGGAATGAAATAGATGCCCGGCTCTACCGTAAACACGAATCCCGGCTCCAGCGGCCGTGCAAGCCGTAATGACTTAAAACCGAACTGACGGCTCTTCGCCTGTCCTTCAGCATAACCTACGTATTGCTCGCCCAGGTTTTCCATGTCGTGCACGTCCAACCCCATCATGTGACCTAGTCCGCAGGGGAAGAACAGTGCGTAGGCACCTGCCTCGGCAGCCTCGGCGGCATCACCTTTCATCAGTCCGAGACCTTTCATTCCCTCCACAATCGCGGTTGCCGCGGCAATATGTGCCTCACGGAATGGCACACCGGGCTTCAACTTGTCCACCGCCGCACGGAAACTTGCCAGATGGATGTTATAAATATCTGCCTGACGGCTGGAGAATCTCTCACCCACCGGCATTGCCGACGACAGGTCGCCGGCATAGTGCATCTTGGTTTCCGCTCCGGCGTCCAACAGGAAAATGTCACCGTCGCTCAATTCATGGATGAACCCATGATTATGCAGCACCTGTCCCTGTACCGTGGCGATGGTAGGAAAGGCAAGCGTATTGCCGTTCCTGCATGCCACTTCCTCGATGGCCGCCGCAACCTGCGACTCGTGCATTCCGGGCCGTACCATCCGGTAAGCCGTCAGGTGCATCCGCGTGCTCAGGTCCACGGCCTCCTCTATCTGCTGCAGTTCTTCCTCGTCCTTATGGTTACGCTGGGCGACGATAGCCTTGATGAAGTCCACCGAGGCGTTTGCTGTCTGGGCAACAGGCTCGATGCCCAGCAGTTCCTGCAGCCACACTTGGTGGTCGCCACGATAAGGCGGCAAGTAGTGCACCGTGCCATGCTTTGCGCGCGTCTTGTCAAGATAGCCTTTCAGTTCGTCCATGGGCCGAGTCTCGTATAGTCCCAGCTGCTCGCACCTCTCTTTCAGCGAGGGCATGGTGCCCGTCCAAACAATGTCGTCGATGGTTAGCTCGTGTCCGAACACGATTTCCTTGTCAGCGTCGATATCAATGACGGCGGCAAGACCGGCATCATCGAGTCCGAAGAAATAGAGGAACGAGCTGTCCTGGCGGAAGCGGTAGGTGTTGTCGGCATAGTTCATGCCCACCTCCTGATTGCCCAGGAAGAGCAGCAGTCCGCTGCCAACCGACTTCTTCAGTTCCTCCCTGCGCCTTGCGTATGTTTCTTTTCCTATCATCAGTTCTTGGGTTTTGTGTATTCGTTGATTTTCTTGTGTTTACTAATTTGCAGATTGGTCAACGGGAAGAATTCTGCCAGCAGGTCATACAGGTCGGCATCATATTCTTTCAGTTCCTCGCGCGTGTTACACCAGTTATGCTTGCCGTCAGGCTTCGGCATTTCGGCATTCACGTTGAACCAGTCCTGTACCGCCTCGGCAAAATACTCCTCCTTGTCTGTGATGCGGTAGGTGCCGTCCAGCTTCCCGCTAGCCTTCGCCTGCTCATAGAGATTCTGCAGGCGTTTGTTGAAGGCGGTGTCCACCTGAATGATGCCGATGCAGTGGATGGCATGGGCAAACTCGTGAATCAGAATGTCCTCGGCATGGTATTTGTCAATCTGATAAGCCAGAATATTCTCCTCGGCACAACTGGTGAGCGGCTCCTCGATAGTTCCGCCCAGCCCGCGGGCACGCAGGTCCCAGTTCAGCGCCGTGTCGTTCACCAGGTAATGATGCTCGGGCAGGTCGGTTGTTCCCTCATAGCGCGCCATGATGGCGACACGGGCGTTCGCCCGCCACATCGCCTGCAGAATCTTTTTGTCCAGCATGCTCGTCATCGCATACAACGTGCGGTGGGCGGCAGTAAAGCACGAGTCGGGCACCCGCCACGACGATATCAGTGGGATGCCGTTCACATCCACATATTTCTTATAGAACTTGTCGAGCTTCAGTGAGTCGGGCGGCGACGTTACCACACACGGCGGAATGTCAAGTGTTTCCTCCCCCGCAACAGCTGCTGTTTTCTGTCGCTCCTGACAAGAAAAGAGCAAGAAAAAAGACATGACAAAAAGAATCAAATGTTTCATAGTCGTTCATTAAATGTTAGATTTGTAACATACAGTTTACAAAGATACAAATAAGAACCAAAAAAAGATTGTCATTAACTCCTTTTAACTCCATTAACTATGCTTACTTCCCAAATTATTGTATCTTTGCAGCACTTTAAATCAACTTTTAAGAAACATCAAATTATGGCATTTTTAACTAATGACAAACTTACAATCGTCGGCGCAGCCGGTATGATTGGTTCAAACATGGTTCAGACCGCCTTGATGATGGGTCTGACAGACGACATCTGTCTTTACGACGTATTCTCACCCGAGGGTGTTGCCGAGGAAATGCGTCAGAGCGGTTTCGGTAATGTGAAGATCACTGCCACTACCGACGCTGCAGAGGCTTTCACCAATGCTAAGTACATCATCTCTTCTGGCGGTGCTCCCCGTAAGGCAGGCATGACCCGTGAGGATCTGCTCGCTGGTAACTGCAAAATCGCTGAGGAGCTGGGTCAGAACATCAAGAAATACTGTCCGGACGTTAAGCACGTGGTAATCATTTTCAACCCCGCCGACCTTACCGGTCTGGTAACCCTTCTCTATTCAGGACTGAAACCCGGTCAGGTGACCACTCTTGCCGGTCTCGACACCACACGTCTGCAGAGCGCATTGGCTAAGAAGTTCAATGTGATGCAGGATGAGATTACAGGTTGCGCTACCTATGGTGGCCACGGTGAGCAGATGGCAGTGTTCGGCAGCCACGTTGAGATTGCAGGCCGCAAGCTGACCGACATCATCGGTACCGACGAGTTCCCAGAGGCTGAGTGGGAAGAGATGAAGACAGCCGTTACAAAGGGTGGTGCCAAGATTATCGAGCTCCGCGGACGCAGCTCATTCCAGAGCCCCAGCTACCTGTCTGTTGAGATGATTCGCTCGGCTATGGGCGGTGAGCCTTTCCGCTTCCCCGTTGGCACATACGTGAAGACCGACAAGTACGACCACATCATGATGGCCATGAAGACCACACTCGACCAGGAAGGTGCTAAGTATGAGGTTCCTCAGGGAACTCCCGAGGAGAACGCCAAGCTCGATGC
>JAEEXN010000094.1 GCA_016291595.1 Prevotella sp. | reverse complement strand
AGTTTCGCAATCGGTCTTGCACTGGGCCAAGGCTTTCTGAAGAGCCTCAACGTCGTTCTTCACGGCATTGATGTCATCGTCGTAGTCCTTACAAGACGTAAACATACTCATAGATGCCAAGAAGAAAGCACCCATAAGCAGCGTACTAAAGATTTTCTTTTTCATACGATAATAAATTTAAATTAATTAGATAAAAATATATATACTTCTTTCTTTCTTTAACAAAAGCACACCACAAAAGACGGAAATCCATGCGCCGGAACGCACTTTTCCCATAGTTTCTCTCGCGCGGAGCTACTTTTTGGGGAATGAAGGATGTGGATAAAGGTAAATAGCGGTATTTGTTGTTTTCCTTAGTTTTGTTTCAAAGGCTTGCTTTGATAATGATTTAAAAAGCATTTATATGCGCAAAGGGAAGAGCGATTTATTGCTGCTGTATAAAAGCTTTTGAGGTGTTTTGGAGAAAAGAAAAACCCCAGCCTCATTGGTTGAGAGGCTGGGGAAGAGGGGGATGATAAATTGTTGAGGAATAGTCGCAAGTAGATAAATAGTAGGGCTACAAAGGGATTTTGCCAAAAGGATTGCAGTTAGTCGGTAACGACTAGGCGGATACCGTCATCATGAATGGTGATAAGACGGCGCCGATAGAGGTCGCCGATAGCTCGCTTGTAGACTTTCTTGCTTACGAGAAACTGTTGCATAATATCTTCTGCATCGCTTTTGTCACCCAACGGACAATAACCATCGTGTGAATTCAGATATTTAAGCAGAACATCAGCGAAGTCAAGTGTCTGCTGTCGTCCGCTAAGTTTTTGATAGCGTTCCACCTTGGCTGTAGCCATCAAGCGGTGCGTTTCCTCGTCCTCCATGACATATACGTAATAGCTTTTGCCTGTCTGCATGCGTTGTTTCTGTTCACGGAAAGGACAGAAGAGGTCTTTCATGAGTCCCCACTTGAGGAATGCACCATATTGATTCGTCCAGGCACATTCCAGCCATGCGAACTCACCTACTTTTGCAAGTGGATGCTCGGTGGTCGCAACAAGACGCTCTTCCTGGTCAAGGTAAAGAAACACTTCCAATTCCTGGCCGATGGAGTACTTCTTAGGAACATAACGGGATGGGAGGAGAATCTCGCCGGCCTCTCCGCCATCTAGGTAAAGACCGAAATCAACGGACTTGACAATCTTTAAAGTATTGTAATCACCGAGCTTAATCATTGTCTGTCAGGTTGTTAGTTGCATTAATGTCGTCAGCGTTTTGAGGCTCTTCAGAATCTTGAAGGTCATTTTGGCTGTTAGTGGCTTGAAGGCCATTCTGCTCCTCAAGACTGTTAGGATTCTGAGATTCATCAGGGACAATCATACCATCTTTCAAGTGGATGGTGCGGTCGGTGATAGCTGCCAATGACTCATCGTGGGTGACGATGACAAATGTCTGGCCAAAGCGGTCGCGCAAATCGAAGAAAAGTTGGTGCAGTTCTTGCTTGTTTTTACTGTCCAGACTGCCGGAAGGCTCGTCAGCAAGGATAACAGCGGGATTGTTAATGAGGGCGCGGGCAACGGCAACACGTTGTTTCTCACCACCTGAGAGTTCGTTGGGCTTGTGATGAGAGCGGTCTGTCAGATTCATAAACTGAAGCAGTTCTTCCGCACGGCGGCGGGCCTCACTGTGCGATGTTCCTGCTATAAAGGCGGGAATCATGATATTCTCGATGGCAGTGAACTCGGGCAAAAGCTGGTGAAACTGGAAAACGAAGCCGATATGCTGGTTGCGGAAGTGGGAGAGTTCCTTTTGCGAAAGGGTGGTGGTGTCGATGCCATCAACACAGATAGTACCATTGTCTGGACGGTCCAGTGTGCCGATAATCTGCAACAAGGTGGTCTTACCCGCTCCGCTGGGGCCTACAATACTGACGACCTCCCCTTTGGCAATATGTAAGTCAATGCCTTTAAGTACTTGTAATGAGCCGAAGCTCTTGGTGATATTATTGATTGTTATCATGAGATTTTTCTATGATTGATTGGGAATCTTGTTAGGATGCTCTGAATATTTTCCAATTTATAGCAACGTGTGGAGTATTCATGATGACCTTCTTTTAAGGTACTCCAACAGGTTTTCATAAATGCTGGTTTCCTCACGGTGCTGTGTCTCGGTAAAGGTCATGCTGTCTTTCGAGTCTCCATATTGGTCGGGGAAGATAATCATGAGGTTCTTTCCGGAGAAATAGCGGGTAAGCTCATCGGGCAGCTTTTCCATGGCAGTCTTATATGAGATAGTACCCTTACGTGCATTAACAACAACAAACATATGGTCCTCGTTGATGTTGGCAGCCAGACGGGGTAGCTCGTTCCAGTGAGCCATATAAGTGTATTCTGCCCTGACATTGGGGTGGCGGTTCTGAATGTATTGTTTAATCAGATCTAACGACTCATTGCGCCCGTGGAACTGTATGCGGCACTCCAGGTTGCCCGCCATGCGTGCCAGCCGTTCCAGCCATCGATAGAATCCTGGCTCAAACTCGGCCCGTGAGGGGACGACCACTTGTATGCGGCGTAGCGTATTGAGCGGTTGCACCAAGCGGATGAGGAATATCTGTCGGTTCAGTCCGTTGTACAGGCTTTGTATGAATTCGCCCCAGAACTTTGGCGTTACATTGGTATGTACATGCATGCCCATGATAATCTCCGAAGCAGCAAACTCCCGGAAAGCATGCTTGATGCCGTTAGCGATGTTTGAGGCCAGACGTACTTGTGTCTGCATCTTCACATCGGAGGCTAATGCCCGGCGCTGAAGCTGTTCAAGCAGTTGTTTTCCTTGCTGTCGGTTGTAGTCGGCACTGGCATCGTCGTAAACCACATTCAGGGCAACCAGTCCGCGGTTGAGTTTCGGATTGCGCACCATAATTGCCATCTCGAGCAGCTGCGGAGCAATCTCAGGATACTTCACACAAAGGAAGATTTTCTCGTCGTCAGCCTCTTTGGCCTCTTCCTTGAGATGATTCTTCTGCTCCAAGATGATTTGCTTGGCAGCATGGTCGGTCATTAGTGTACTGATGATACAAGTAACGAGAATCATCATGACCACACCGTTGAGCATATCGTCGTTGACAAGGTAAACTCCCGGCTCTACCTCAAGGCGCATTCCGACCATAATCATGGCGATGGCACCAGCCGCATGTGCTGAGGTCAGACCAAACATCATGTTGCCGGCAGACCGCGGAAGCCGGAACAGCAGGCTTGAAAAATAAGCAGCCACGGCCTTTCCAAATGTTCCGAAGAAAGCTATGAGGAATACAACCCACAGTACATTCCCGCCCGTAAATAAGGTGCGCACATTGATGAGCATGCCCACGCCAATGAGGAAATAGGGAATGAAGAGCGCATTTCCGATAAACTCAATGCGGTTCATCAGAGCGGATACGTGCGGGATGTATCGGTTAAGTATCAGTCCGGACACGAATGCGCCGAAGATTCCTTCTAGTCCAACTGCCTCGGAGAATGCTGCGCTGAGGAACAGAATGGCCAAGACGAAGATAAACTGCATGACAGCATCGGAATAGCGGCGCAAGAACCAGCGTACCAATCTCGGAATAACCAGCGTCGCACCTACGAGGAACAAAGCCAGTTTAAAGGCGAAAACCGACCAATTCAGTATGGATGAGCCCGTTGTCTCGCTATGGTTAAACGATGCTGAGATAATTGCCAGGGTGAGCAGTGCCATGAAAAGACAAATCATGGAGGAACCGACACTCAGCGTTACGCTCCGATTACGCTGTAGTCCGTATCGTCCGACGATGGGGTAGGCTATCAACGTGTTTGATGCCATGATTGTTCCCAGCAGGAATGATGCCATCGGAGAATAATGCAACAGATAGATAGAGCCGAAGTAGGTGAGCACAAGCGGGACTATAAAGGTAAGTCCTCCGAAGATGAAAAATCGCGCCTTGTTCTTTTTCACACCCTCCATGTCCATCTCCAAACCGGCAAGGAACATGATGTAGTAAAGTCCTACCCGCCCGAAAAGCTCGAACGAAGAGTCGCGCTCCAGAATATTGAGGCCGTATTGGCCAATCAATACACCTGCAAGCACCATACCGATGATATGCGGAATGCGCAGTTTACCCATAATAATAGGGGCAAACAAAATAATACAGAGCACGACAAAGAAAATCAATGTCGGGTCTGTGATAGGGAAGTATTGCGCAATGTTCAGCATTTCGCTTACAAAGATACAAATTTTTTTTCGTTACCCACAGGTTTTCACTGATTAAATTATTCTACTCAAATTCTCCGTTCATCAGACAATTAGAAAAATAATCAACGAAAATCCGTGTAAACATGTCGGTAAAAAGTTTTTTTTTGTAACTTTGCTACTTCATGACAAACTTACAATGCACTCGTCATAAAAAACAGGTGAACTTTTTTTGTTCTGCACTCGTTTTTTAGCAACTTTGTCACTTCGTGGCGAACTTACAAGGCACTCGGCATAAAAAATAAGTGAACTTATTTTGTTCTGCTCTCGTTTTTTAGTAACTTTGCACCGATTTGTAACTAAACACATATATTAAGGTAAAAAATGAAAGTAGCAATTGTTGGAGCAAGCGGAGCCGTAGGACAGGAGTTCCTACGTATTCTGGCAGAGAGGAACTTCCCGATGGATGAGTTGGTGTTGTTTGGCAGTGAGCGTAGTGCTGGCCGAAAATACACCTTTAAAGGTAAGGAATACGAAGTGAAACTGTTGCAGCATAACGATGATTTCAAAGATATCGACATCGCCTTTACAAGTGCTGGCGCAGGAACATCAAAAGAGTTTGCTGAGACAATTACGAAATACGGAACGGTGATGATTGACAACTCCAGTGCTTTCCGTATGGACGATGATGTGCCCCTGGTGGTGCCCGAGTGCAACGCCGAGGATGCGCTGAAACGTCCGCGTGGCATCATTGCCAATCCAAACTGTACGACCATTATGATGGTTGTCGTGCTTCAGCCACTTGAGAACCTGTCGCACATCAAGCGCATTCATGTCAGCTCTTACCAGAGTGCCAGTGGTGCCGGTGCCGCAGCGATGGCGGAATTGCAGCAGCAGTACAAGGAGATTGTCGAGACTGGTGAGGTGAAGACCATCAAGAAGTTTGCCCACCAGCTGGCCTATAATGTGATTCCTCAGATTGATGTCTTCCAGCCCAATGGTTACACCAAGGAGGAAATGAAGATGTACAACGAGACACGGAAAATCATGCACACTGATGCCAAGTGCTCTGCAATGTGTGTGCGTGTCAGCTCTTTACGTTCTCATTCCGAGTCGGTATGGATTGAGACCGAGCGTCCCATCAGTGTTGAGGAGGCTCAGCAGGCAATCGCCGCTGCACCTGGTTGTACGTTAGTCGACGATCCCGCCAACCTGCTTTACCCGATGCCTTTGGAGACAGCTGGTAAGGATGATATTTATGTCGGTCGTGTCCGCAAGGATATAAGTGATGAGAATGGCCTGACCTTCTGGCTTAGTGGCGACCAGATCCGTAAGGGAGCTGCATTGAATGCCGTTCAGATAGCTGAGTATCTTATCAGCAAAGAGAAATTCTAGACATAGAGTTTTTTCGACATAGAGACATAGAGATACTATTTAGACAGACTGATGTGTCTGAAAAATTCTCTTTGTCTCTATGCCTTTTTATATCTCTATATCGGAAAGCTATTTTGTGATCCAATAAAAAAAGAGTCTCCATCGAGACTCTTTTTTGTGTCGACACTTGGATTCGGACCAAGGACCCCCACCATGTCAAGGTGATACTCTAACCAGCTGAGCTATGCCGACTTTTTTCGTGCGCCTGACAGGACTCGAACCTGCACATCGCGAGATACTAGATCCTAAGTCTAGCGCGTCTACCAATTCCGCCACAGGCGCTTATCCCATAAGACGGGTGCAAAGATACGCAAATAAATCGAGATTTGAGAAATGAGAGTTAAGAATTTTTTATTTTTCTGCGTTTTTTTTGTTTTTTACTGATTTGCGACCATGTTTTTAGTCTTTCACGATGTGTATAACCAGATTGTCTCGGTCGAAACGGATACCTTTTTTTCTTTCAATATAACGGCTGAGGTGCCCGCTGTCGGCTAACTCACGCGGTGTTCCTACGGTAAGTCCTTCCGTCTTGTCCATCAGCCAAAGCTTATCAGCAATCTGCAGTGCCAGTTCCAGGTCGTGAGTGGAGAGGAAGATGGTCTTGCCCGTCTCGCGACTAAGGCGCAACAACAACTGCATCATCTCTACTTTGCTTGGAAAATCGAGGAAGGCTGTGGGTTCATCGAGATAGATAACAGGTGTTTGCTGTGCTAATGCCTTGGCAATCATCACTTTTTGCTTCTCACCATCGCTCAATGTCTGAATCATTCTGGGTGCAAGGTCGTTGATTCCGACAAGGCTGATAGCCTCGTTGACGATGACCATGTCCTCATTACTGAGTGTTCCCCAAAAACCTGTGTACGGACTACGGCCTAATCCCACCATTTCCGTAACGGTCATATTCGCGATATGTGGTCTTTTTGTCAGCACAACACCAATGACACGTGCCAGTTCTTTGTCGGAATACTGGCTGAGTTCTTTGTCATTCACATAGATATTACCGCCCAATTTAGGCTGAAAAGCTGATAATGTGCGCAACAATGTGGATTTCCCAACGCCATTGGCACCAATCAGACAGGTCAGCTCTCCACCATTCAGGGTGGCAGTAAAGCCTGATGCTACTGTTTTGGCATGGTCTTTCTGCAGGTAACCGATGGAAAGGTTTTCTATTCTAATCATTGTGAGATGTAGGGATTAAGGTGGAATCTCTTATGATTTTGCAGGGATGATCTAGGTTTATGATTCGGTTTCTTGGGGGATTCACCAGGGTGGAAGAATCTAATTCCTCATAATCAGGCGCCGGGCTTCTTCAATAATAGTGTCTTCGCCTTTTAGCAGGTCTTCCTGTTTGAGCTGGACATTGACGTCTGGAGCGATGCCTTGTTCGGTGCTCATCTTGTTCACATCGTACATCGGACAGGCAGAGAAGCGAACACCCCAACCATTGGGAAGCGTGCTTGAGAATGGAAGACCAGCTCCGCCTCCCGTCTGGTCGCCTACGACGGTCACGTTAGGACACTGTTTCATGTATTTCACAAACTCGTTGGCAGCACTATAGACCTGCCTGTTCGTGAGCAGCATCACGCGCTTTTGCCAGCGAATGCCTTTCGAGGGCTTCAGCCGTTGCTCCTCCATCGATGAGAAATCGTTGTGTCCTTTGCCCGTCTTGTGCTGCATATAGCCCACAAGAATCTCCTCGTTGGTGAATCGCGCAGCCAGTTCTTCAGCTGAGGTGACCATGCCGCCACTGTTGTCCCGGATGTCGAGAATGAGTCCGTTGCAAGTCATCAGATACGACATGATATCGTCCAGATTGCCTGCGCCCATGGCTCCCGAGAAACTCCCGCAGTAAATGTAGCCGATGTTGTCGTCGAGTATGCGGTAGCGCATACCCGTGGCAATTTTATAGTCGGTCTCCAAGTAGCGCCGTAGCAGCGTGTCGCTGAAGTTAGAGGGGTAATCTTCGTGCCAGCTCCAGTTGCGTCCGTAGTCGAATGAGGTAAAGAGATTCACATGCCCGTCGCGCAGTTCGCCCAGCATATTGCTCAATACCTCGAACAACTGCGTCTCGGTCATGTTGTTGTCTACGCGTACCTTATATTTATTATAGATGGCATTCCAGTCAATACCCTTCTCATTGAAGAAACAGTAATGCTCGTCCATGATATGCCAGAGGGCGTCCAGATTGCCTTTCGGGTTGTCTGCATATTCGTCCTCGTCTACGCATGACACGTTGAGCAGGCAGACAGGCAAAATGGTTAAAAGGAAGAAAATTGCCTTTTTGCTGATAATTCGTCGTATGATATGTGTATTTGTCATAACTTTCCCTTCAAGTTCTCGATACTTTTTTATTACCTTTTGGCTTGCTTATCTCCTATCTTTTGTAGTATACCGTTCTGAACCGCTTCACGATACCAATCATCAGACGATGGTTGTAGACATGCTGTTTCAGGTCGTTCACCTTTGCTTGCTGGTAGTTACCCAAGTATCCCACACGCAAGTCCCACGAACGTCCGGCCCTCCAGTCAATAGAGATCTGGTGGCGCAGGCTGGGCGCGCTGATAAAGGTGACAGGAACGATGTTGTGGTCGTAGTTCCCACGGTTGAAAATCTCGTAGTACGACTGGCCATAATTGGGACTGAACATCAGTCCGGCGAGCGGTAGGTTCAGTTCGTAGCGCAATGAGAATTGCTGCCGGAACAGGCTGAAAGGCTTGCTGACGACGGCCGATGGCATCACGTTTACCGAGAACCGGGCTTGTGCAGGGTTGTTCGAATTGCTGGTGTTGTAGATAAATCCTATGTTTCCGTTCAGCAGTCCGCCTGCTTCCAGCCGCCACTCATGCGGCAGGCGGAACGTCAGGTAACGTCCCCAATAGATGCTGTACGTGCCTTCCATTTCCTCCGAACGCTCGGCACGGTCGTCGGCAAAAGAGAAATTAGCCTCTTGCTCCACGATGGTGTGCCACCGTTTGCCCGGCCGTTCTTTCTGGGTGATGTTCAGGAAGGTGAGTCCTGGTCCTGTGAATTTCTCTTGCGAGAGGTAGGTGTCGAGAATATTGGTCGTACCAAACCCTACCATGTTCACCGATGTCCGGATGCTGGTAGAGTCGGTTTGTGCCATGGCTGTCTCACAGAGCAGCAGCAACAATATGGCAAGCAATTGCCTGAAGTGGGGGAGTGGGTTAGAAATCATCGCCGAATAAACTTAGCTGTTCGCTTTTCTTGTCTTTCACCTGTTTCTTGCTGTGACCACCACGAGGATTAGACTTTTTTCTTGTTTGAGGTGCTTCGTCGGGCTCAGCAGCGTTTTCAGGCTGAGAGTCAGAGTCTGGGAGCTGGGAATTCTCGTCAGACTCGTTGTCTGCTGTTGTTTCCGGCTCATCTTCTTGAGCATCGTCAATGCTTTCTGAAATCACCTCTTCGTCCTCCGTTGGCACCTCTTCGTTCTCAACCGCAGTCTCTTCATTCTCAACTATAGTCTCTCCGTTCTCGTCTGAAGGCATAACGCTGTCCTCATTTTGGGCGGGTTCTTCACTTTCATCAGAAGAGGCCTCCTCATTCTCGTCCTGGGCAGGCTCCGGCTGCCGCAAAGGTTCCAGTTCCTCGATGCTCTCGACACTCCATGTCGTGAGTCGTTTGCCCCTCGCCTTAAAGCCCTTGACGGAAATAAACTGCTCGGCATCAACCTCCATGGGGTCGCGGAAAGCGTCGTTACCGCCGAAGGTAATGCGTATGCGAGGATAGGGAACATCGGTGAGCAGCACCAGTTGTGAGTTCGGGTTGTCGCCCAGATAGTTCAGTTTGCGCTTCGAGGCCTCCATGAGGAATCGCTTCAGGTATGGATAGCCTTGCTGGTCGGCATCGAAGAGAACAGCGCTCCATACTTTCGAACTGTCGTATTTCTCTATTCTGTCGATATTGTCCTCGTAATGGTTGTTCAAATCGAAATTGGTCAGGTAGAAATCACCGTTCTTCAGAATTACCAGAATGCTGTCATCCTCGTTGAACTCGCCCAGCAGTTTGCCGTGCTCGTCGTAGTTCAAGCGGTTCACATCAGGGTCGAACCACACTTTGCGGCCGCCCAGTGTAGAATGTCCATGGCTCTTCAGGCCGATGCGGTGCACCGTGTTTTTGGTCAGCAAGTTACCTTTCGACGCCCTTCCCTTGATCATAATTTCCGAGAAGTCTTTCTCAACGAAAATCTTCTTGAGCTTCGGATTGGGGTCAAGCGTAATCTTGATAATCTCAGCCTCGCCGTTTGGATTAGCCGTAAAGTAGAGAACCCGCGAGCCAGGTGTGCCTTGTGTGAGGTCGTATTCCTTGTCGCGAGTGATGCCCGTCACGTTGAATCGCTTGATGAAGTAGAATCCCTGACGGCCGTCGCGGTAGACAACATTATAAGTAGTGCGCTTGTCGTTCTTCTTAAATACCGCCACGTGGAGGATATTCTTGCCCGTGAACACCTTCTCTGCCACCCGGATAATCTTGTATTTTCCGTCTCTGTAGAAGATAATAATATCGTCGATATCTGAACAGTTGCACACAAACTCGTCTTTCTTCAGACCCGTACCGATGAATCCTTCCTGACGGTTGATATAGAGTTTCTGGTTGGCCTCGACCACCTTTGTGGCCTCGATGGTATCGAAGTTCTTGATTTCAGTGAGGCGCGGATGGTCGGCTCCGTATTTGTCCTTGATATATTGGAACCAGTTGGCAGTCACCTCCACCATATTGTTCAGGTCGCGGTCGATGCCTGCTATTTCGTCGTTGATGCGTGCGATGAGCTCGTCGGCCTTGTCCTTGTTGAATTTCAGGATACGCTGCATCTTGATTTCGAGCAGCCGAAGGATATCCTCCTTGGTCACCTCACGTATCATCTGCGGATAATAAGGTGTCAGCCGGTCGTCGATATGCTCGCAGACCGCGTCGACATTTGGTGCCTGCTCAAATTTCTTGTCCTTATAGATGCGCTCCTCGATGAATATCTTCTCCAGTGAGCAGAAATGCAGTTGCTCCAGCAGCTCGTTGCGCCGTATCTGCAGTTCCTGACGGATGAGGCCCATCGTGCGGTCCACCGAGTGGCGCAACACATCGCTCACAGTGAGGAACTGCGGCTTGTTGTCCTCGATAACACAGCAGTTGGGCGAGATATTCACCTCACAATCGGTGAACGCATAGAGTGCGTCGATGGTCTTGTCCGACGACACGCCAGGTGCCAGCTGCCCCTGAATTTCCACCTCGGCAGAGGTCAGGTCAGCCACGTTGCGTGCCTTGATTTTGCCTTTCTCAATGGCTTTGGTGATGCTCTCGATGAGCGTGTTCACCGTCTTAGAGTAGGGAATCTCGCGAATGACGAGCGTTCTCTGATCCAGTTTCTCAATCTTTGCACGTACTTTCAGCACACCTCCGCGCTGACCGTCGTTGTATTTCGACACGTCGATACTGCCACCCGTCAGGAAGTCGGGATATAACTGAAACTCCTGTCCGTGCAGATATTTGATGGCGGCATCGCAAAGCTCGTTGAAGTTATGTGGCAGAATCTTCGACGACAAGCCCACGGCAATACCTTCGGCGCCCTGAGCCAGCAGCAACGGGAACTTGGCGGGTAGCGTGATCGGCTCTTTGTTGCGTCCGTCGTACGACAACTGCCATTCTGTGGTCTTCGGGTTGAACACCACGTCGAGGGCGAATTTCGACAACCGCGCCTCAATATAACGCGGTGCGGCGGCACGGTCGCCAGTCAGGATGTTACCCCAGTTTCCCTGTGTGTCTACCAGCAGGTCCTTCTGTCCCAGCTGAACCAGCGCGTCGCCGATGCTCGCATCGCCGTGAGGATGGAACTGCATGGTGTGTCCCACGATATTGGCCACCTTGTTATACCGTCCGTCGTCCATACGCTTCATCGAGTGCAGGATGCGCCGTTGCACAGGTTTCAGTCCGTCTTCGATATGTGGCACGGCTCGTTCGAGGATTACATACGAAGCGTAATCCAAGAACCAGTTCTGGTACATGCCGCTCAGATGATGCACGGCAGCCGCATCGAAGCGGTTCACTGGTTTATAGTCGGAGTGGGCAGAGGCGTCACCGTCGTTGTTGCGGCTGTCCTCGGTCTCGTCGATTATATCGTCCTTGATATCGTCACTCATAATTATCTTAGATTCAGATTTTCAGTTCTACAATTTGCAAAAATACAAATTATTATTGAGAAAACGGCAAAACCGCGTGAAAAACTTGGCAAATGGGAATGAGAAACGCTGCTGTTCAGCGTCTGTTCGATGTCAGTTCTGAGCTTATAAGGCATCTTCTTCCGTACAGTTTATGCTTGTTTGGGGTACAGAAGATGATGAATAAGGGTACAATTCATGCCTGTTTGGAAGCTCTCACTCCAGTGATAGGACTCTCTCACTCCAGTGATAGGATCCTCTCACTCCAGTGATAGACTGCTTTCACTCCAGTGATAGGCTGCTTTCGCTCCAGTGATAGACTGCTTTCGCTTAAGTGATAGCCTGTTTGAAAGAGCGTTTTTAATAAGCCGGCAAAAAATCTTTCCAATGCTTTTTGCAC
>JAEEXN010000093.1 GCA_016291595.1 Prevotella sp. | reverse complement strand
GAGCACAAGCCTCACACGCCCTCCAGCATCATCAAACTGAAAGAAAACGGCGAAGTAACAGTTATCAGAAAATAATAATTAGGCACGGATTTACACGGCTTTTAATAAAAAGACACGGCTGGCTGCGCAAAAGAAAAGCAGCGTTTCTCAAAAAGAGAGCCGCGTAATCCGTGCCAAGAGAAAAAAGAAATAACGAAAGAATGGCAACCGGACGAATAAAAGCCGCGTCTTTTATAAAAAGCCGTGTAATCCGTGCCTAAAAAGAAAAAAGTATGAAGCAAGAAGACGATATAAGAAATGCTGTTGAGACGATGCGCAAGGGTGGGGTGATTCTCTATCCTACCGACACCGTGTGGGGCATCGGTTGCGATGCAACCAATGCCGAGGCAGTGAAGCGCATCTACGAGATCAAACAGCGCGACGACTCGAAAGCACTGATCTGTCTGGTCGACAGCGATGCCCGCATGCAGCGCTATTTCAGAAACGTGCCCGATGTGGCATGGCAGTTGATTGACAGTCTGAAGGGTGCCGAGGATGCCAAGCCCACGACACTCATCCTCGACGGTGCCATCAATCTGGCAGAGAACCTCATTGCCGACGATGGCAGTCTGGGTATCCGCATCACCAACGAGCCCTTCTCCAAGGAACTCTGTTTCCGTTTCCAGAAGGCTATCGTGTCGACCTCTGCCAATATCAGTGGTGAGCCTGCCGCTCAGAACTATGGTGATATCGACCCTCGTATTCTCGAGGCAGTCGACTATGTATGCTGGTCTCGTCGTCAGGAGCACAAGCCCCACACGCCCTCCAGCATCATCAAACTGAAAGAAAACGGCGAAGTAACAGTTATCAGAAAATAATAATTAGGCACGGATTACACGGCTTTTTTTTAAAAAAAAGACACGGAAGGCTGCGCAAAAGAAAAGCAGCGTTTCTCAAAAAGAGAGCCGCGTAATCCGTGCCAAGAGAAAAAGAAATAACGAAAGAATGGCAACCGGACGAAAAAAGCCGCGTCTTTTATAAAAAGCCGCGTTAATCCGTGCCTAAAAAGAATATAATGGAGACGACAGTTGTAGATAGAAGACCGGAGTGGCTGAGGCGGCTGCATGAGTGGCGCGTGGAACATGTCAGTGAGAGGGCGTTTATGATCATCCTCGCACTGCTTGTGGGCTTTTTCTCAGCCGTGGCTGCCTTTGTGCTTCACTGGATCATCAACCAGATTGTCACAGTGCTTACCAGTTCTTTCGAACAGTCGCATGCCAACTGGCTCTATCTGGTCTATCCTGTCGTGGGCATCTATCTCACGTCGCTCTTTGTGCGCTATGTCGTCAAGGACAACATCTCCCACGGTATCACCCGTATCCTTTACGCCATCTCCAGCAACAAGTCGCGTCTTAAGTCACATAACTGCTGGTCGAGTGTCATCGCCTCTGCCATCACCATCGGCTTCGGCGGATCAGTGGGAGCCGAGGCGCCGATTGTACTCACCGGCTCTGCCATCGGTTCGAACCTCGGTCAGATCTTCCACCTCGACCGTAAGATGCTCATGACGCTGGTCGGCTGTGGTGCTGCCGGTGCCATTGCCGGCATCTTCAAGGCGCCGATAGCAGGACTGGTGTTCACCCTTGAGGTGCTGATGATCGATATGACCATGTCGGCGTTGTTGCCTATCCTGGTGTCGTGTGTCACGGCCACCGTCTTCACCTATATCTTCAGTGGCGACGCCGCCCTGTTCACCTTCCATCTCGACAGCGAGTGGTCTGTGCATCGCATTCCCGCCTGCGTACTGCTGGGCATCTTCTGTGGCTTGGTATCCCTCTATTTCATCCGTATGATGGGTGCCTGCGAGGATGTGTTTGCCAAGTTCAAGGAGCATCCTCATATCAAACTGGCCATCGGTGGCACAGCGCTCAGTCTGCTTATCTTCCTGTTCCCCGCTCTCTATGGTGAGGGCTATAGCAGCATCAACCTGTTGCTGAACGGTCAGACCGAAGCCGACTGGAACCGCATCCTCAACAACTCGTTGTTCTCGGGTCAGGGTGCCATGCTGCTGCCTTATATCGCCCTGGTATTGTTTACGAAGGTCGTGGCCACCTCTGCCACCAATGGCGGCGGCGGTTGTGGTGGTACGTTTGCCCCCTCGTTGTTCATAGGCTGCTTTACGGGTTTCCTGTTCTCTCGCCTGTGGAACATCAACGGTCTGGGCGTCTATGTACCCGAGAAGAACTTCGCCCTGCTGGGTATGGCCGGTGTCATGTCGGGCGTCATGCATGCGCCGTTGACCGGCATCTTCCTCATTGCCGAACTGACGGGTGGCTACAGCATGTTCATGCCTCTGATGATTGTCAGCGTGTGTGCCTATCTCACCATCATCATCTTTGAGCCTCACAGCATCTATGGCTCTCGCCTGGCCAAGCAGGGCCGTCTGCTCACCCATCATACCGACCATGCCGTGCTCACCCTGATGAACCTCGACTCAGTCATCGAGAAAGACTATCTGAGTGCGCCGCCCGACATGGAACTGGGACAGATTGTCCATAAGATCAGCCGCAGCCATTCTACGGTTATCCCTGTGTTGAATGCCGGTGGCATGCTGTTGGGCGAGATCGACATCATGAAGATCCGTAATGTGGTGTTCCGCATCGAGCTCTATCACCATTTCAAAGCCTCACAGCTGATGACCGACCCGAAGGCGCTGCTGAGTGACACGATGCCCATGGCCGATGTGATGCGTGCGTTCGATCGTACGGGTGCCAACTGGCTGCCAGTGCTCGACGTAGAGTGTCGCCTCAAGGGCTACATCTCCCGCCAGCGAATATATACAATGTATAGAAAGATGGTAGCAGACATGTCGGAAGATTAATATTAATATTAGGCACGGATTTCACGGATTTACACGGATTATTTGTAATTCATTAATAACGAATATAGAAGAAGGTAATGGATAGAACGGAAACAGAAAGAAATCTGTGTTAATCCGTGTAATCCGTGCCAAAAGGAAAAGAGTCAAAGAATGGCACAGGAAAAGCCGGAAACAGAAAGAAATCTGTGTTAATCCGTGTAATCCGTGCCAAAAGGAAAAGAGTTAAAGAATGGCACAGGAAAAGACGGAAACAGAAAGAAATCTGTGTTAATCCGTGTAATCCGTGCCTATAAATAAATAGAAGATGAAAAAAGAGGATTTACGAATTGTGTTTATGGGAACGCCGGAGTTTGCGGTGGAGACACTGAAGGCTCTGGTCGAGAACGATTATAATGTGGTGGCTGTGGTGACCCAGCCCGACAAGGCCGTGGGCCGTCACCAGACCGAGCTTCAACCCTCGGAGGTGAAGAAGTATGCCTTGGAGCACAACCTGCCCGTGCTGCAACCCGTGAAGATGAAAGACCCCGAGTTCGTAGAGCAGTTGCGCTCGTATCAGGCCAACCTGCAGGTGGTTGTGGCCTTCCGCATGCTCCCCGAGGTGGTGTGGGACATGCCGCAGTACGGCACCTTTAACGTGCATGCCGCCCTGTTGCCTCAGTATCGCGGTGCAGCCCCCATCAACTGGGCAGTCATCAATGGCGAGACCCGGACAGGTGTCACCACGTTCTTCCTCGACCACGACATCGACACTGGCCGCATCATCATGCAGAAGCCCTTCGACATCCCCGATAGCGCCGATGTGGAATACGTGTACGACGGACTGATGCATCTGGGTGCCGACATCTGTCTGGAGACGCTCGACCGCATCATCGCTGCCGACGGACATCCTGAGAGCATTCCACAGGAAGACATGATTGCCGTAGGCAACGAACTGCATGCTGCACCGAAGATCTTCAAGGAAACCTGTCAGATTAACTGGGACCAGCCTGCCAAGCGGGTCTACGACTTCGTTCGGGGACTCAGTCCTTACCCTGGTGCATGGACGACCCTCGTATCGCCCGACGGCAAGGAGACCGTTCTGAAAATCTTCAAGACATCCCGCACGAGTCTCCGTCAGGGTGAGCTCCGTATGACGGCCGTGGCAGACAGAAAACCCTGCATCCGTTGCGCCGACGAGCTGCTGATGATAGAGGAACTCCAGTTGTCAGGAAAGAAGCGCATGAGCGGGCGTGACTTCCTCAACGGTATAAAAAATTTCGAGAACTATAAAATAAAATAGGGTGTGGCTGCGTTTCTTAGGTAAGAACTCATTCTAAAAGTGATTGCCTATGAAGTATTCTACTCCAGAGAAGTTCAAGCCGAGAGCGCAGACGCTAGACATCATTCGTCAGATAGCCTACACCTATCGTACAAACATCAACCAGGCCTCGAGCCTGAACTAAGAAAAAAGTTTATGGCATTAGTATCACCTTCTTTACTCGCTGCCGACTTTCTGCATCTCGACCGCGACATCGACATGATTAATCGTAGTGAGGCCGATTGGCTTCATCTCGACGTGATGGACGGCTCGTTCGTTCCCAACATCTCGTTTGGCTTCCCTGTGCTCGAGGCTGTAGCCAAGGCCTGTAAGAAACCGCTCGACGTTCATTATATGATTGAGCGCCCTGAGCGTTATATCCAGCAGACGGCTAAGCTGGGTGCCATGATGATGAACGTGCACTACGAGGCTTGCGTACATCTGCATCGCACCATTCAGGAAATCCATAATGCCGGTATGAAGGCAGGTGTCACGCTCAACCCGTCAACACCGGTAAGCGTGCTCGAAGATATTATTGGCGATGTGGATATGGTGCTGCTGATGAGTGTCAATCCCGGTTTCGGCGGACAGAAGTTCATCGAGAACACCATCGACAAGGTGAAGCGTCTGCGCCAGCTGATTGAGGCGAAGGGCTGTAAGACTTTGATTGAAGTCGACGGCGGCGTACAGGGAGAGACGGCTCCCCGTCTGGTGGCAGCAGGTGTCGACGTCCTTGTCAGCGGTTCCTATGTCTTCAGTGCTCCCGATCCCGAGCAGGTCATCCATTCCCTCCGCAGCCTGTAAACTATTCCAGGACGAGGTTGACGTTGTGCAGCTGGGTCAGCTTGCGCAGGTTAATCAGGGCGTAGCGCATGCGCCCCAGTGACGTGTTGATGCTCACGTTCGTCAGTTTGGCAATCTCCTTGAACGACAGCTCCTGGAAGTATCGCATATACACCACGTCGCGCTGCACCTCGGGCAGTGCCTCCATCAGTCGTTTCACGTCGTTCAGCACCTCCTCGTTGTTCATCTGGTTCTCGCGGTTGTCGCCCATCACCGACGCGCTGCGCAGGTTGCTCAGGTCGTTCTCCTTCGGTGCCTCCACAATCTTGCTGCTCTTCTGGGCGCGGTAGTGGTCGATAATCACGTTGTGGGCTATGCGTGTGATCCACCACACAAACTTACCCGTATCCGAATACTGGTGGTTCTGCAGTTTGGTGATTACCTTCAGGAACGTCTCCTGAAACAAGTCGTTGGCCAGGTCCTCATCCTTTACCACATACATGATATAGGTGAAGATCTTCTCCTGGTTTCTTGAAAGTAACTCGTCAAATGCACGATTATTGCCATCGATGTAAGCTAATGCCAACTGTTCGTCGGACATACTTTCTAATGTACTCATACTCCTCAAAATTTGAATGGGGTAAAGTCTGTTTCGATAGGCGATAATCTGTTTAAAGGGTTATTAATCTGGGGCAAAAGTAGCTATTTTTGTCGTAACATCCAAAAAAAACTTCAAAAATCTGCATCATCTGTGGCTTTTTTCTTACCTTTGCATCAAAAATAGCAATCTAAAACAACGAGAGAGATGAAATTATTCGTGCCAGGGCGCTTGTGCCTATTTGGAGAACATACAGACTGGGCTGGACACTATCGTACGATGAACGCCGACATCAAACCCGGCGCTGCCATCGTGACCGGAATCGAGCAGGGAATCTATGCCGAGGTTGAAAAATCAGGAAAATTTGAACTGTATAGCGAAGCCGAAGAGATTAGCGACGTATGGAAGGATTTCTCGTGCCGTATGGACGAGATCGAGCTGAAGCGTATCGCCAAGTCGGGCGATTTCTTCTGCTACTGTGCCGGTGTGGCCTCCTATATGTTAGAATGGTACAAGGTGGGCGGCGTGCGTATCCGCATCACGTCGATGACGCTCCCCATGAAGAGCGGTCTGTCGTCGTCGGCAGCCATCTGTGTGCTCGTGGCCCGTGCGTTCAACTCGCTCTATAATCTGAATCTCAATACCTTGGGCGAGATGAATATCGCCTATCTCGGCGAGCTGCGTACCAGTAGCCGTTGCGGCCGTCTCGACCAGGCCTGTGCCTTTGGTGTGAAACCCAACCTGATGACTTTCGACGGTGATGAGATCGAGGTGCGTTCGCTGAATGTGAAAAAGCATCTGTATTGGGTCTTTGCCGACCTCTGTGCAGAGAAGAATACCATTAAGATACTCTCCGACCTGAACAAGGCCTATCCGTTCCCCACAAACGAGGCCGAGCGGCTTGAACACGAGGCGCTAGGTCAGAAAAACCTTGACATTATCGACCGCGCCATCCGTTATATGGCAGAAGGCGATGTCGAGGCTCTCGGTAAGCTGATGACCGAGGCTGAAGCCCTTTTCGATGCTCAGGTGGCCCCCATGTCGCCCGCCTTGTATTCGCCCAAGCTTCATGCTGTTCTGAACGATCCCGTCATCCAGCCCATGGTGTGGGGCGGCAAAGGCGTCGGCTCCCATGGCGACGGCTCCGTGCAGTTCCTGGCCAGGAGCGAGGAGGCTCAGCAGCAGCTGGTCGACTACCTTAACGGTCAGGGCATGAAAGCCTATACGCTCACCCTCAAGCCCGTCCATACCGTCCGTAAGGCCATTATCCCCGTGGCAGGCTTCGGCACCCGTCTCTATCCTGCCACTCGTGCCCTCAAGAAAGACTTCTTCCCGATACCCTGTCCCGACGGCATGGTGCGCCCCGTCATCCTCATCCTGCTCGAGGAACTCATCCAGAGCGGTATCGAGGACATCTGTCTGGTGCTCGGCTCTGAAGAGGAACGCCAGCAGTATGCCGACTTCTTCGAGCGCCCTCTCTCCGAGGAACATCTGCGCAAGCTCCCTCCTGAGGCACAGGACTATGAGAACCACATCCTCGACATCGGCAAGCGCCTGCATTACGTCTATCAGCGCGAGAAGCGCGGCTTCGGCCATGCCGTCTATCAGGCGGCCCAGTTCGCCGGCAACGAGCCCGTCATGCTTCTCCTTGGCGACACCCTCTACCGCAGCGACAGCCACAAGCCCTGTGCCCTGCAGATGGTTGAGGAGTACGAGCGCCACAACTCGCTCATGGTCAGCATCCATCCCATCCCTCTGGCTGAGGTCAGCCGCTATGGCATCCTTCATGGCGTGTGGGAAGACAAGGAACACCGTGTGCTTCATGTCGACACCATCATGGAGAAACCCAAGGCCAGCTATGCCGAGGATTTCCTGGCTGTGCGCAATCAGAATGGTGAGAAAGAGTATTACAGTGTCTTTGGTCAGTACATCCTCACGCCCGAGGTGTTCTCGCAGTTGCATGAAGACATCATTCAGCGTGAGATCGACGGCGACCATGTCTCAGAGATTGAGCTCACCTCAGCCCTTGAAGCCGTCCGTCAGCGCAGCGGCATGGTGGGCGTCTGTCTCAAAGGCCGTATGTACGACATGGGCAACCCTGCCGCTCTCGTTACTGCCGTCGAGTCTTTCGGCAAAAATATTCTGTAGTTGTGACTTTGTTGTTGAATTCATAGGGAATAAACGCTGCATTCGGTTGGTTTCACAGCGTGAAACATGCTGAATGCAGCCTCATTCGTGTGCCTTGCGTCATAGACAGGCAGATGCTTTTCAGGCCTTTATACTGAAAACGAAACGCGTTCCGTCGGTGTAGTGTGGGTCGAGGAAGATTGAACCGTCGAGCAGCCTCACCAGCCGGCGGCTGATGAAGAGCTCCATGCCCGTAATCTTCAGAGTTCCGTCGGTGTCGGGTAAGGCTTCGAAAATTTTTTTCTGCTGTTCTCTCGGTATGCCAATGCCTGTGTCGCTGACGGCAAAGCTGATGGTCTCGCGGTGGCCGTTGTCGCTCACCGACAGGTCGATATGTCCCTGGCGGGTGAACCTGACAGAGCAGGCTAGCAGGTGGTGTATCACCTTTTTGAGATACTCCTCGTTTGAGTGTATCACGTAGTCGTCGGGCAGGTTGGTGATGAAGTTCAGTTGCACGTCGTTGTGAACCGTCTCCTGAAACGAGTCGAGCACGTTCTGGCACAGGTAGTTCACCTGCACCTTGTCGCGCAGGTTTATCTCGCTCATCTGTTCGTAGTACGCCAGTTCGAGCATCTTGTCGGTGAGGGCTGAGAGCAGGCTGACGTTACCCATGATCTGGTCGGCCAGGTTGGTCTTATCTTCGTCGGAGAGGCTGATACCGTGTCTGGTCAGCAGTTCTGTGAATCCCGCAATGGCTGTGAGGGGGTTCTTCAGCTCTTCAGAGATGTTGCTCAGAAACTGCTGGCGCCCATACAGCCGTTTCTCGGCCGACTGGCGTGCCACACGCTCCTTCATGGTGAGCAGGTGTTCGGCGTGTATCAGGGAGAGCTCTTCCTGATTCTTCTTCTCCAGACTTCTCCTTTCTATCATCCAATGGTGTGTTAGCAGCCCGAAACCGATACATGCCATCACCAGCATGGCGGCTCCTGTCAAGATTGTGTAAATCATACTGAATTGTTTGAGTTTCCTAATTGTTAATATCGAACACGATACGGGTGCCGCTGCTGAAGTGGCGGTCTATGCTGATGGTACCGCCCAGCAAGCTTACCAGTCGCTGGCAGAGCATGAGGTTCAGGCCCGTGGTCTTAAGCCTCTCGTCGGTCTCGCGGATCATATCGAACACCACGTCGCGGCGTGCCGCGGGAAAGCCCATGCCCGTGTCGCTCACGGTGAATACTACGTGGCCAGGGCGCCCGTTGCCTACCACCGAGAGCGACACGCTGCCCGCGCTGGTGTGGCGCATGGAGGCGTCGAGCAGGTGGCACAGCACCTTCGTGAGACACTCTTCGTTGGTTTGCACGGTGAAGTCGGCAGGCAGTCTTGAGTCGAAGTGCAACTGTACGCCCCGCTGTGTATGGTTTCTGAGGATGTCGGTCACCTGCCGGCAGATATGGTTCACCGCAACCCTGTCGGTCAGTTCCACCCTCTGCAGCAGTTCGTAGTGCAGCAGTTCTATCATATCATCGGTGATGGCTGTCATGCGGCGTGTACGCTTTAGGATGTGGCGCCCCAGGCCCGTTTTCTCATCGCTGTCGAGGCCTGCCCCTGGCACGGCGAGCATTTCGGCATAGCCCGTGATGCCGTTGAGCAGCGTCTTCAGCTCATGGAACACATTGCTGTAGAGGTAGCGCCTCACGATAGTATGGCTGTCGGCTGGGTGCATGGCCATGGCGGCATCGGGCGTGTCGGCAGGGGCTGCCATGGGCTCTTCGACAACGGCATCGTCGGGGGTGCCGTCGATGCCTGAGAAGGTCCACGTCTCGTCGTTGATTTTCCTGACCTCAGCCCCTTGGTCGGCGAGCTTCCGGCATACGGCCTCGATCACGTGAGCGGGAAATCCCGCCTGCAGCAGGCAGCCCGTCTTGCGGTGGCGGCGCTTCACGGCGTAGCCAGTGGCCCTGTGTAGGGCAAAGGCACCGTGCTCATAGGCCTTAAAGAACAAGCCTATCCTGATGAGGTAGAACGTGCTGTTGCCATTCTCCTCCTGACGTGTTATTACTTCTTTCTCAGTCATATCTGAATTTTTTCCTTTTTTAAAAAAACTATGTCGTCTGAGCGCATTCTGTTTCAACGAACTTGCGCATGCCGCGGGAGGCGTAGGCAATGCGGTACATGGGGTAGCAGGGGAACAGCGCCTTGCGCAGACGGAAAGAGCGCGTGTGGTTCAGTATACCCAGCATGGAGTTGGCACTGGCCAGCAGACGCTGTCTTGTCTCCTTACTGGCGAGGCTCTCGGGGCTGACGGCCTCCATGGCCCTCACCTGCTGCCTCATGCGCTGCAGCGTGCGCCGTTTCACATAGCGGCGGTGGGGCTTGATGTGTATACCAAGGAAGGTCACACCCTGTCGCACCTCGGTGAGTTTGGTCTTGGCCAGGTTCAGGTGTAGTCCCAGATGGCTTTGCAGATAGGAGTCTATCCGTGGCACGAGGCTCAGCAGCCAATTCTTATTGCACGACACATAGAAGCTGTCGTCTACATAGTTGCCGAAATGTCTTACTTTCAGCTGCCGCTTCACCCACTGGCAGAAGCCGTTCAGGTAGAGGTTCGAGAACATCTGACTCGTCAGGTTGCCGATGGGCATTCCACAGTCGGGCGCTGAGAAGGCCAGCAGTTTCGACTCTGGCACCTGTGCCCTGAGGTTGCGCGGGTCGCAGAGATTACAATTGGCCATCGGGTCGTAGAGGATGACCGTTGCCAGCAGTTGTTCTACTATGTGGTGCTTGGGCAGGTGTCGCAGCAGATGTCCCCTCTTGTCGCGCTTCCGGCCTATGCGGCTCATCAGGTCCATCGCCATCAGGTAGAGCTTGCGGCGGTTGATGCTCATGAAGTAGCCGCTGATGTCGAGCTGTAGCACCCAGCACTCACGGGTGTAGTTCTGCGAGCAGCTGCGTATGTGATGTTCCAGACGGTCCACCCCATAGCCCGTTCCCTTGCCGTCGCGGCATGAGTAGCAGTCTTCAATGAGTTCGCGCTCCAGCCACGGGTTCAAGTAGTCGTAGAGGTAGTGGTGCACGATTCTGTCGCGGAAGTCGGCGGCTATGACCTCTCTCAGAACGGGGTTGCTCACGATGAAGCACAGGCTGGGCCGCATGGCATAGCTGCCGTTGAAGATGGCACAGGCCAGCTCGTAAAGCTCGTCTTCTATATCCATCGAACACTTGATGCAGCTCGTGGTGTTGGCCTTGTGTCTGCGTGCCGAACGATAGGCGCTGCGAAGGTCGCCCACCAGTTGCCGTAGGCTCTGTCTGTTATTCTCCACATGATTGTGATGTGTCATTTCCTTTTTTTTATAAAGCACCCCCCGGACGGGTTACAGATTCCTCGCGGAACAGGCGCACGGAGAAGCCGTGGGCTGGATTATTCGGATTCGTGTTCAAGTTGCCACTGTTGAAGTTCAGGTTCAGTGCATTCGATCCGTCGTAGGATGCAGACCAGTAGTTGCCGTTCGTGCCACTGTTGGAACTGCCGGAGGCATTGTCCGCGGCATGAAAAGTGAACAATCAACATCCGAACATAGAAAAACAGTTTGCGTAGCCGCTGGCGTTGAACTGACGAGAAGGCCCGTGCTATGGGTTAATCCCCATCAGGACTCTCCCTGTTTTCCAAGGAAGAAACATAACCCTCGCCAAGATAGAGAGCAAGCCCTCGCTGACGGTGGTGGGCTACCGAATCTGTATGTTGCACCCTCGCGCCACAGGCAGTCATGCTGACCATTCCATACAGTGGTGGCGCGACTCTTAGTGCCCTTCTCAGGTTCCGCCGGTTGGTGCTGTGAGTTCTAACTTTGTCTTGTCTTTATTTTCTTTTTTTCTCTCATATTTATACCAGGCTGTCAGTTGTTTGCTGGTGCTGCCCAGATGAGCGATGTATTCGGCGCACTGCCAGTCGCGAAGCAGGTTTTGAGCATCCATGGCGCGATAGAGCAGCTTGGCGCTGTTACAGAGTCTGAGGGCTTTGAGTATCATCGGCGAGCGAGGGGTCATGACATGAGCGTCGTAGATGCTGTCGAGCAGGTCGTGAAGTACAAACCTCATGTCCTCGCCAAGCGAATAGCGGTGGGCACGCCTGAAACGCTCTGACAGTCCATAGGTGAATATCAGCAGGTCGGCGGCCTCCTTGTAGACGGGCACCTGCTCGTAGATGGGGAGCAGTTCACTGTTGAGCTGCTGTTTCTCCTCGATAGTCATTCGCCTACGGCGTTTTTTGTTACTGTTCATGTCTTTTGAACCTTACTGCCTGAAAAAATTTTTTCGTCGCGGACCGCCTTACGGCGGTCTTTGTGAACCTCGTGCCTTCAGGGCACGAGGATTAAATATTCAACTCGTCGGATGATGGCGGCATGCGCCGCCATCTTTATTCATCGCGGAACAGGCGCACGGAGAAGCCGTGGGCTGGATTACTCGGATTCGTGGTCAAGTAGCCACTGTAGAAGCGCAGGTTCAGCGCACTCGACCCGTCGTAGGATGCAGACC
>JAEEXN010000092.1 GCA_016291595.1 Prevotella sp. | reverse complement strand
AACATGCTGATGACTATACTGACTTTGCTTACGACATCCGTCCTACAGTAGACTTTGTGCTGGAGCTCATGTCATATACTGAGGGTCTGGAAGTGCTGGAACCTTTGGAGTTGCGTCAGAAAATGAGTAACTCGTTGCAGGCATCACTCGGGAGATATACAAAGGATACCTGATTCACAAAAAAACGTTACGTTTTTACCACAGGAAGCCGGAAACTTTTCAATTAACATTGTTCGGCACGAAAAAAACAGCTACTCCCTTCAATTGGGGGGTAGCTGTTTTGTTGTGCGTCTTATGCTCAAAAGACAGGGAGCACAAGCAAATCAATCTGTTTACAGGCTCTTCACC
Source organism: Prevotella sp. (assembly GCA_016291595.1). Taxonomy (GTDB): domain Bacteria; phylum Bacteroidota; class Bacteroidia; order Bacteroidales; family Bacteroidaceae; genus Prevotella. The sequence goes on along the minus strand of JAEEXN010000092.1, from coordinate 11,872 downwards.
CACTTCTCCAGCTCGTCCTTCGGAGTGCGGTTGAGCAGTTTGCCCTCTTTCCAATTCACATCAGGATAGGCCGCTTTCAGGTCCTCGCAGGCTTTTTTGATGCCGCTACCGCCGGAGGTGGCGAACGGGATGACGGTCTTGCCCTTGAAGTCGTAAGCCTCCATGAAGGTGTTGACGATTGTAGGGCATGTGTACCACCAGATGGGGAAGCCTATATATATTATGCCGTAATCCGCCATGTTCGTCAGCTTGCCGGTGATAGCCGGACGGGAGGTCTTGTCCTTCATCTCCACACTGCTGCGACTCTGCTTGTCGCGCCAGTCAAGGTCGGCATCGGTATAGGGGGCCTCAGGCTGAATCTCGTGCAGGTCGGCGCCAGCCACGGCAGCCAGCTGCTCGGCAACGGCCTTTGTGGTACCTGTGGCTGAGAAATAGGCTACTAATACTTTCATGTTCTTGTTCTCCTTTTGCTTTTGTGAGCAGGCACTCAGGCAAATCGTCAGCAGTGCTGCCATCATCAAAACAATTCTCTTCATATTCGTCGATACGTTTTATGGTTTCTGTACAAACGGTTTCAGTCCCTTCACGGCATCGGCAGCAGTAATGCGACGGCCACCGTTGTCGAGGTCGATGAGTATATAGCGGGTGTTACCCATGCCCAGCTCTTTCATGTACGACAACTGGCGCAGTCCGTGGCGGGTCTCGATGCGCTCCACCATGTCGTGGTGCTCCTTGGCGGTCATGGCATAGATGATGTCGATGCAGGCCTGGTCGACGGCCAGGATGTCGGTTGACGACAGGATGCCTACATCGGGAGTTACTACAGGCTCGGCAGCCACTCCCTCGCAGTCGCACGACACCGACATGTTGCGCATCACATTCACGTAGGTGACGTGACGGCCAAAGTAGTCGATAGTGGCCTTTGTCGATTCGGTCATGCGTTCCATAAACTCCTCTTCCTTGATGTCCCACTGGTCGTCCTGACCGGGAGTGGTATGAATCCATGCCTTGCCGATGCGTCCGTCAGCACAGCCGATGCCGATGTTCTTGTTCGAGCCGCCGAAGCCGCCCTGCGTGTGTCCCTTGAAATGGGTGAGCGCCACCATTGCGTCGTAGTTCGTCAGGTGTGAGCCCACCGACATTTTCTTGAACCACTTGCCGCCGTTGACGGGAAGTGTGGTGGTGCCCTGCTCGTCGATAATGTCGACAGGACAAAATGTCCAGCCGTTCACCTGCAGCGTCTGACGGTGCTGTTCGGTAGTGTAGCGATCGCCTTCGTAGTAGGTGTTGGTCTCAATGATGTTGGCTTGTGGAAGGTCTTTCGCCATCAGTGCCTTCACCCACTCACGGGGAATGATGTTCGGACCGTTCTTTTCGCCCGTATGCAGTTTTACACCTACATGACCGCCGATTTGCTCGCTCACCTGCTCGTAGGCATTGATGAGTCCTTCGGCAGAGAGCCGACGGGTGAAATACACGACAGACTCGTTGCCTGTCCGCTGCTCGTAAGGCACATATTTATTACCCTCTGTGCCGGGAATCGGGTTTTTGCTTATTTGTGCCATAGCGCTGTTAGATATGATGCCTAATAAAATGGCGAAAATTACTCTCTGCATAATTATTTTTTTTGATTGTTTTCTTCGGCAAAGATAGAAAAAAAATCCGTTATTTGTTTCATTGTCAGCAAAAAAGGCAGGAAAAATAGAAGAGAAGTTTTTGAGGGTGTTCCCGCCCTCAGGTATGAATCAGTTAGTTGTCAGTACTTTTATCCAAGAGCTATCAAATGGATGAACACCACGCGCGGGAGAACATTTTTTCTCTGAAATATGACAAGATTTACCACTTTATTATTATATTTGCAACGAGAATATCCAATTTACGGATGAGTGTTTAACTAAAACCAGCTGATGTATATGAAACGAATCCTTTATCTCTTTTCCGCATTTATGCTGATGGTAGTCACCGCATGTGCGAAAAAAGTGAAACTGACCATCGACGGAATCGCGTCTCCCTCGCAGACCTCCCTTTACATGATTATCAACGAGGATATTGAAAACGCACAGGCACTGCCCATCAATAACGGCCGTTTTTCGGTCACCGTAGAGGTAGAGCCTAATGCCTTCGTGCGTTTACACGACTACAAGGAGTGGCCCGAGCGCGGTGTCTTCGTACTCATTCCCGACAGCCGCCATATCGACGTCGACTGGCGTGACGGTTCCATCAAGGGCTCACCCATGTCGAATAGGTTACGGGAGGCCATCAAGGAAGCACGTAAACATAGCCCTGAGGGATTCCATATCGACGTGTTCTCCGACGACCCCGAGGCATGGAAGGAAGCGCGTGAATCAGAAAGAAGCATGCACGAGCAGATGCTGCAAGAACAGATTAAGTCGATTGAGAAGGTCATCAGGGATAACAATAACAATATCATCCCCGCATGGATTGTCTATTGCTACCAATCACTCCTCGAAGGTCCTTACCGCCAGATTATTGATAAGAACAAGAAGCATAAGTGGGCGAAGCATCCCATTATCAAGAAATCCGGTGTGCTGAACAAGAAGGAATAAGGCCCGACTACTTTACGTCAGAAAATTCCTTTAGCGACAGGCCATTCTCAAAACGCCTTGAGAATGGCCTGTCTTCTTATCTGTATGAAGAGGTTTCTGTCTACAGTTTGCCACTGAGAATTTTATTCCTGACATTCTTCACGGCAGGTGAGTAATAGCTTGTTTCCATTGCCTCGAGGGTACGCATCAGCTCATCCGTCAGTTCCGGATAGAACCGGCACATGCGGAAAGCAAGTTTCATGCAAAGTGTCTGGATGCCGGGAAACTCCTCCATGCTCACCATGTGCTCCAGGCAGAAATCCAGAAACTCAATCCGCAGGTCGTCCTCGTCCATCTTCAGGCGTTCGATGATATTCATTGTCAGCCGTCTCACGGAAGAGTTCTTCGTCTGCATGGCCTGGTCAATCAGTTCGTTGAGTATCACCTGCAATTCCGATAGTTCCTCGCTACGGGCTTTGGTCAGACCCCACAAGGCACTCCTCGCCACACGGTAGTCGTCGTCAAATGCATACTGGCGGGCAAAGCCAAGGAAATCTCCCCCGGCCTTAATCTCTTGGTAGATTTCCTGAGCCCCTCCCTCGCTGAAGGTCTGTCTCAGTCTTTCGCTCGTTATTGCCATATCAAACCGATTGTTTTCGTCGTCCTCTCATTCCGTCAACATACAGATGTCGTCGGTTTGCAAAGATACGAAATTTCTGATTAAGCGAGAAAGAAAGAAACTTGTTTGTTTTTTCGAGCGTGAAGAAATTATCTAATAAGCCGGCGGAAAACCAAACAGATTTGAGTTTTTCCTATCGGGATACCTCTCAGCGCAACGGAAGGCAATTAGATGGACTCACAACTTGGTTGCAGAGGTCATTTTTCCCCAACGATGGCAGCATACGATGGTTTCTTGCGATGGACGGCTGTGCGGACGAAGCCTGCGTCATCTAGCATCTTTTTCAGTTCTTCCGGCGAATAGGCCGTCATGCCCTCCACAACGTTTGTCCATATCGAGTCGGCATCCACCACCTCAATCATGATGACGAACCTGCCGCCCTGTTTCAGCACGCGGCGCACCTCTTGCAGGCAATCAGGCAAGTTAGGCCAGAAATACACCGTCTCGACGGCCGTCACCATATCGAACATATCGTTCTCATAGGGTAGCTTCTCCGCAGAGCCTTGGCAGATGAATACCTGCTTGTCCAGCTTGTCTGCATTCACCTTTCTGGCCTTTGCCACACTCTCCTCAGAGATGTCTATGCCATGTACGTTGGCATTTTGGCTACGTCTCAACAGCCGTTGCAGGGTTGCTCCGCCACCACATCCGATATCGAGCATTGTCCAACCATCGTGAATGTCAACGAGGCTCAGTCCCCAATTCGTCAGCGGTGCATGTCCGAAATTCATGAATCGCAGAATGACGCGTCCCATCCGTCCCTTGGGGTGGGCACAGTTTGTAAAGAATGATTTCAATAGTCCCATAACTCAACTCTCCATTTTAATCCAAAATCCTAATGACCGATTAGGATTTAAGTTGTTCTTTCAAAAAGTGGCTGATCGTCACCGACCAGCCACCCACTAAACTAACAAATCCGCAATAGAGCGTTAGCCATATCAGCTGTTTTGCAAATGGCCGGGCGTGAGCGGATTAACAAAACATTATGAATAAATACTTGTGATTGCAACAGCGTTCGCTCCCGTTGCCGGGGCGCCACTAAAATTGCTGGCCTGTTTGCTGGTGGCAAAGGTACGGTGAAAAAATGGAGTGCGCAATACCTAAAAACGAGTGTTTTAAGCATGGCGTATTGCCGATGAAGTGCATCTGGCAGATTAACAAAAAGTAGGTATTCCTGCTGCAGTTAATTGTTATAAGGAGTTCAAGGAGTCAAGAAGTTCAAGGAGTTGCAAGACGATAGTTCCGCTGGTTTGAGAACCTTGAACTTTGAACCGGCGGCTCCGCCGCGTCACATCAATATTTGTTTTTCGGGACATTTGGCTATTTTCTTTCGCAAAGAGTTTAGAATGTCGAAGATTCTATCTATATTTGCAAATATAAAGTCGTTGACCCCCCAAAAAGAGTATCCTATGAAGAGAATCCTTTTCCCAATGTTGTTGTGTCTGCTTTCCCTGAATGCTTTTGCCCAGCAGGCCGTTATCAACAAACAGCGGCATTTCTCCAAGACAGTGCCGGCAGGCAACTACAGTGGCATCACGTGGTTGGGAGGCGACCGCTATGCTGTCGTCAACGACAAGGCCCGTACGGCTGGTTTCTGCCTGATGACCATCACCACCGACCCCGTCACCGGCAATATTCTGACAGCCCGTGCAGACTCGTTTGTCACCAACATGCAGCCCAACCGCGATGAGGAAGGTATCTGCTATGTGCCCCAGAGCAACACGGTGTTTGTCAGTGGCGAGGCCGACGGCAACATCTTGGAATACCAGATGGACGGCCAACTGACGGGTCGCAAGATGAGCATTCCTCCCGTCTTCCAGGTTACTCACGGCAACCGCGGTTTCGAGGCACTGACCTATAATGCCACCACCCACCGTTTCTGGACAACCACGGAGAACACCCTGAAGACGGATGGCGACAAACCCAATATCTCGAAGCGCATTCCCAACCTGCTGCGCTTGCAGAGTTTTACCGACGACCTGCAGCCTTGTGAGCAGTACTGGTATATGACCGACACATCGGAAGTGAAATCCACAGAGGGTAAGAATACCCTGGGTGTGAGCGGACTGGCGGCTCTCGACGACGGACAGCTCATTGTTCTCGAGCGTGAGGTTTACAGGACACCGAAGGATATCGGTTCGTATGCGCACGTCAAGCTGTATGTCGTCAACCCCGCCATGCAGCGGGCCTCTGAATTACTGCAGAAACAGCTCATCACCGAGTTCCGGACAAAGATCAATCTTACGGACCGTAGTTTCGCCAACTACGAAGGCATCTGTGTCGGACCACGGCTCAACGACGGGCGGCTGTTGCTCATGCTCGTTGCCGACTCGCAAGACCAGTATCGCGGTTTTCTGAAAGACTGGTTCCGCACGGTCACCGTCGCCAATCTCAACTTCCGTCCGCAACCCACCACCACCGCCGACGTCCCGGCGTTGCTGAAGTCGGTCAGCAGCACGGATGAGGGCACGAAGTTGAAGACCCCTTCTTTTCTCAGCCATGAGGAGTTGCCCAATACCATTCGTTTCCTTGCCGAGCCGCCACAACCGGAGAGCGGAGCTTTCGAGAACGACCGTTACTACTACGAATGGGGCAAGGAGCAGCGCCAGACAGCACGAGGCAGTCAGGCAGCCATCGACGAGGCACAATGGACATCGCGCGCCTTCAGTCCTGCCGCCGGCTTCCTGATTGGTCCGGAAGAGACACCAGAGATATTCAAGTTGGTAGAGGGTGCCCGCAAAGATGCCAGTGCCACCAATAAGGTCGCCAAGAACTATTTCCGGCGCACGCGGCCGTTCGTACACTTCAGCGAACCGTCGCTGATGCCGGAGAGTGATGCCGAATACGCGTCGTCGTACAGCTATCCCTCAGGCCATAGCGTCCGCGGCTGGGTCTATGCCCTCACACTGGCGCTCGTGGTCCCCGACTCCACCGAGTCGCTGATAGCCCGTGCCCAGGAGTATGCCCTCAACCGCGTTGTCTGCGGCCACCATTACAAGAGCGACGTAGATGCCTCGCTCGTCGAGGCTACCGCCATCATGAGCCGTCTGTTGTCGAATGCCGGTTTCATGGCACAATTGGAAAAAGCACGCAAAGAGTATGCCCGTCTTCGCGAGGAAAAGGCAGATTTGAGTTCCCCCGCCAATCGGGGAAACGGCGTAAGCAAGGGGCATTAAGGTCGACCGTATATCAACAGCCCGCAGCCCACGACGATAAAGACAATCCCTAACAGGCATGTAATGACAATGAAGGCTTTAGAAGGCCGCACTCCTCCTATCGTCTTCCACCTTTCCGTGATAGACCATATCCTTTTTGGTGATACGAACACCAAACAAACTCCCAACATGCACAGCACGATTCCTGCAATTACTTCTTGTGTCATAGCTCTGATGATTTGTGATGGTGCAAAAATAAAGTATTGGCTTCGCCTTCGTCCGTCACGACTCGGCCATCTTTGAGCAAGCTCGGATGGCTCTCGCTGCTCCGTCCGTTCGTGCCGTTTATTCAAATATTTGGGATAAACAGCACGAATATGTGATGAATGGTTTGATTAAGCGAGAGCAAAGCCGAATAAAATCGAGCTTTGCCGAGCGTGAAAACCATCGAGCGTAGCCCAATGGCAGGTTCAGTTGTAAGGAATAACAGCCCTATGAAGAAGGCGGTATTTATGTTATCCCATCAGCGTAAACTCCATTTCTTTTCCCGTCCATTCTTCGCCATCTATCAGATAGGTGTCTGTACCTGTTATTTTGAATCCTACTGATTCGTAGCAATGAAAGGCAAAAGGATTATTGTCGAACACGCCGAGGGTGATGCGCGCGGCTCCTAATTTGCGCTGGGCATACTCCATGGCGAGACGGAGCAACAGCTTGCCATAACCCTTCCCCCGCTTCGAGTCGTCGATAACGACAAAGCCGAAGCGGACGACACTCTTGTCCTCTGATGGATATCTCAAAAGGATATGACCAACAACGTCATCGCCAGCAACAGCCGTGAGCGGATGCATGTTGTCACCCTTGTATTGCTCCATCATCTCCTCAGGCTTGGCAGGGAAATCCTTATATCTGTCAGCACTCCAAAGCCGGAACGTATGCTTGTCCTTGCACCAACTAAGAATCTTCGCTGCATCATTCGTATTGAATGGCCGGAGTTTCATCTCATTCATCATATTACTTCAAATTAAATCACGCTCGCTCTGCTTTTGCTTAATCAAATGATTCTAATAGTTGTCTGGCAATATTTTCTATTACTGCCTCAGATGGTGAGTGCGTGGTGAAGACGGCGATAATGGCGTAGCTTCCATCAGGCATGAGAATGATACCTGCATCGTTCATGTCTTGCAATCCTTCAGGTAAAGGGAATCCTGTACCAGTCTTATGTACGATATGAGCATCTTCGGGTATCGCAGCAGGGATTCGTTTCAGTCCTGTTGAGCAGTCAGCCATCGCCTTCCAGATGAATGTCATATATGGGTTGTCATCTTTATGATGATAAAACCACTCGAACAAACGAACCATTTCGGCGGGGGTGGAACTGTTTTCGATGGCCTTTGCCGGATTCTTGTGCATCTGTTTCTCTGTCATGCGGACATGGATATCGTGGAATCCAAGTTTTCTCATGTACTTCTCTACTGCTTGGGGCTTGCCACAATGCTTGAAAAGGAGTTCGCTGGCATTGTTGTCGCTCTGTCCGAGAGACAATTCCAGTAGTTCCCCATACGAAAAGGCCTTTTTGCCTTCAAAAAGTTTTAGCATTGGCGACCATGTGTCTTGCATCAGGTCTGCTTTATCGACAACGATCGTTCCGTCAAGATTCAACCTTTTCCGACTCAGGTAATCGGCGACGTACAACGCTTGCGGGAACTTCATCACACTATGCATGGCAAAACGCTCGTTTTCGTTAACACCAACAATAGAGCCATTGCGCATGATGCATGCACCATAGTTGGTACAGCCTGACTCTTGCGCCAAACACGATGTAACAACCAATGCAAAAACAAATGTTATTATCTTTCTCATATTATATGACCTGATTCTGCTCTCGCTAAAACGTAGCCTTCATGTATGGCGGCAAACGTTGCGACAAATGCTGCGATTGAGATGGGAATGATTGACCATATTGTCATGGGTACTGCAATGAATAGCAGAAACCCCGCCCACTTGTTCGCGAGGGTGTGAGGGAAGTAGCAGCGCCCGTACGTCGCGAGTGCAGAAAGCTGATTCACAACTTTAATCGTAACAATTACTCCTGCCCACAACCATAACCATTGCGGCAGTTCGAGTATCGGCAGAAGTTTCCAGGCACAACACGCTACGAAGCAGATGTCTGCCACGCTATCCAGCAATGCTCCTGTCTTGGTAACGCACTTCAGTTTCCGAGCCAGCCATCCATCGGCTATGTCGCTGAGGCCGCAGAGCACATAAAGCGCCCAAAACGGACGGAGCAGCGAGAGCCATCCGAGCTCGCTCGGAGATGGCCGAGTCGTGACGGACGAAGGCAAGGCCAAAGATGTTCCTACAACATCACACAGCAGCAGAGCAACAGCCCCCACCATCCGGAGCGACGAGAGGATATTCGGCAGATGTTTCATTTCTGTAGAATACTAACTCTCTTTCTTGGGGAAGGTTGCTCTAATCTTATATTCATGGCTATGCTGACAATTGACGATTACTTCACCTTCACAAATCTAAACAACCCATCTCCTTGCTCAAACTGCTCAGGCATATTTGGATCGGGATGATGCTCGTTGAAGAACTCGACGGCATGGAAACCGCAGCGGTTAATGTAGAAGTGGATGTTACGGCGGTCAAAATATGGGGTGCAGGTTTCCCAGACTTCCGTTTCGGGATGTATAGTCTCGATAGCTTTCCAAATGGCTTGCCCGATGCCCTTACTCTGTACGCCCACCTTCACATAGAGGAAAGCCAGTTCGCCATGGTGGGTCTCATGATCGATAACGATGATGGCGCCACCTTTTCGCTGACCATCAGTATCGATTGCTTCATAAGCTTCAGCACCATCTGCATTCAACGACTGATAGAAATCCTTATCGGGCAAAACCTGCCACTGGTTGTTACCTTCTTGGCGTGGGAAATGCGCTTGAAATCCATGCTGGAATGCCTCTTGCATTTCTTCTTTGAATGCGATGGTCTCGCCTGCTCTTAATGGCAATAACCGAATACTTCCTTTTAGAAACCCGCAGTTGAAGGACTGGAGTTGTTCACCCATCAGTTTCTTCATCACCTCGAAAGTATGATTTCCAGTGCAATGACTGGTATAGAAATGGGTATCCGGGTATTTGGCTTTCAGTCGATCGGCCAAGGCTGTCAATTCCTCATCACACTCATAGCCGTCAAGCAGATGGAAACCGCCCACTACTTCCCTTACAGGCCATGGACAGGCTAAAAGAATGTTTTCCAGTCCACTATGAGCGCAACCGGTAAAAAGCAAACCATCGGTGTAAAGTGCCAATTCATGGCGGAAATCGTCGGGAATAAGACTACCATCGCCTGCTTCCACAAAAAGGTTTTGGTTGCCCTTAGGCCTAGAGTAAACTTGTGGGATGTGGGCAATGACATGTATTTCATCGGCTATCTTACATGTTTCATCAACCATTAGCAGTCTTTCTTCGGGTATGTTCGGCCATGCAGTTGTTATGCTATGCTGATGGCCACGTTTTGAGAAGAATCTTCCGCTTATCGCGTCAGGCGAGAGAATAATCTTAGCCCTCTTGTTCTGTTCCAAGAAGTAGCGCAAGCCGCCAGCGTGATCATTGTGTCCATGGGAGATAAACACATAGTCAACATGAGCGAGGTCAACACCTAATCGCTCCGCGTTTCGCATAAATACGTCGCTGGCTCCCGTATCGAGCAGGATGTTATGCTTCTCCGTTTGCAAAAGAACTGACAGCCCATGCTCTGTTTCCAAAGCAGGGTCGTTAGTCCTGTTATCTGATAATACGATCCATTTCATACACATCTATCTGTTAAACTCCAATCTCAACACTCTGATGGGACGGCCCTTCCCTTGATACTGGTTTTCGTCGATGCAGGTTTCGCCTGTAGGAACAAAACCACACTTCTCCATCACACGCCCTGAGGCGGGGTTGTCAACGAAGTGACCGCTGATGAGCGATTTGATGTCAGTCGTTTGTCGGATATGGTCTAACATCAGCCGCAGTGCCTCCGTGCAGAAGCCTTGGTTCCAGTAGGGTTTCGCCACCCAATAACCAATGAGTGGCTCACCTTCTCGCGCTGGCAGGTCACACTCGCACGAAGGGCCATAGCCCATAGCACCGATAGGTTGACCTTCGGTCTTCCTCTGTCGCGAAAGGCTACGGGTAGGCGAGCTTTGCTCGGGAATGAGGCTACGGGTAGGCGAGCTTTGCTCGGGAATGAGGCTACGGGTAGGCGAGCTTTGCTCGGGAATCTCGGCAGAGTCGATGCAAGCATCACTCTGCTCTCGCTGCTCCATCGTTTCCCCCGTCTCTTTGAGTTCGATAGCCCAAGTATTGGTGGCATCGCGGAAAACGGTACGGATGATCTCCAGACTCTCCTCCACGCTTTGATGTGGCGGCCACCCTGCACGAGGTCCCACATCAGGGTCGGATGCCCATCTATACAGTACCTCTGCATCACTGTCGCGCCACGGGCGCAATATAATTCTTTCTGTTTCCATTACTCAATCACAAAACTACGTGGATAGAAATCGCTGTAGAAACGACCGTCGGTGGCGGTGAACTTCAACACGCAGTAGTTGGGATCGGTCACACCACCGGGATAGTATTGTGTGTCGCCATCGCGCCAGATCATTTCTTTCGAGGCGGCATCCGTCAGCACCTCCATCGTGCCTCGCAGCATCATACCCTTGAAGCCTTTGGCGTCGCAGAAATAGATGCTGGCCTTGGGGTTGGCCTTGTATTGAGCCACGCGTATTGAGAATGTGTTGGTTGTAAAGTAGAAGGTTTTGATACCCTCACGCTTGCGTGGCTTCAACATGGCTTTGGTCCAAGGGAAACCTTCTTGATCTACTGACGAGATGTAAGCGATGGGCAGTTTGTCGGCCATCTGCGCAATGAGTTCTTTAACGCCTGCCAAAGCGGGGTTGACATTCATGACTTCATCGTTACTAATATCCAACGTTTTGCGCCAGCGCTTCAACTGGGGGAAATACGTTTTCATCATACCGATATATTCTTCTTTGGTGATGGGTTTCTCCAACCCCTCGTTGACAGCACCTACAAACTGCGCACAATGTTCAATCATCTCTTCCATCGTGCAGTCCTGCAAGAATTTTCCATCCCTGTAGCAGTACATACAATAATCTTCATTCTTACTCCCGTCGGCATTGGTGCCGAGGACATCTTCTGTTAGCGGCATGCCGCAACTCTGACAAAATTTCTGATTCATAATATCTTTATTTGTTAAGTTCTAATCTTAATATTCTAATTGGTCTGTTCTCACCTTGATACTGATTCGCATCGATGCAGGTTTCACCTGTAGGGACGAAGCCACATTTCTCCATCACTCGGCCTGAAGCGGGGTTGTCAACGAAATGACCACTGATTAGCGATTTGATGTCCGTCGTTTGTCGGATATGGTCTAACATCAACTGTAGCGCCTCTGTACAGATACCTTGATTCCAATAG
>JAEEXN010000091.1 GCA_016291595.1 Prevotella sp. | reverse complement strand
TAGAATATCAGGTGGTTATCGCGGCGGGGTCCCACCTCTTCCCATTCCGAACAGAGAAGTTAAGCCCGCTTGCGCCGATGGTACTGCAATGCAATGCGGGAGAGTAGGTAGCCGCCTTCTTTCATGAAGAAAAGTTCCGATTTCTTTTGAAGTTGGAACTTTTTTTGTTATATTTGCGCCCAATAGTGAAAAAGACATGACTAGAATAAGAAGAACACTTATCTGGCTTAGCCGTTTGAATCACTGTCGTGGGTTTGGTATTCAGTCACCTTGGGCATACAGTCTTGTCCGTTATGTGCTGAATGAGCATTTTCCTTATTATTCGTATGAGGACTTGGCTTTAAACTTTCCCGAACTTAATGTTATTGACCGCAAGCTTTGCGAATTATATTTTCGCTTGGCAAACTACAGGCAGCCTTCGAATATCTTACTGAGCAAGTCGGACGGAGATGCAAGTGCGGAATATATGTTGAGAGGCTGTAATAAGGCTTTGGTGAAGAAGCAGCTTGGTTCAGGGTCATGTGATATCGATGGAGTAGAGTTGGCTGTGGTCAGGCTAGAAGGCAATTACAGAGACTGTTATGAGTCTCTTTTGAGTCGGGTGAACGATACTTCTATTCTTGTGCTGGAAGGGATCTACGGGAATAAAGCCACTCGCCGTTTTTGGAAATCGGTTGTGAATGACGACCGAACGGGAGTAACCTTCGATTTGTATTACTGTGGGATCGTCTTTTTCGACAAGAAACGCTATAAGCAGAATTATATTATAAATTTTTAAATACGATTAATACTATGGCAATTACAAGAGTTTACACAAAAACCGGTGATGACGGTATTACCAGCCTTGTCGGCGGTGTAAAAGTGAAGAAGACCAATGCCCGTATCGAGGCGTATGGAACAGTGGATGAGCTTAGTGCGCATCTGGGAATGCTGGCTTCATGGATGAAGGACGGTCCTGATAAAGACATTATTATCCGTACACAGAGAAATTTGTTTACAGTTTGTTCCTATCTGGCAACAGATAAAACCAAGACTCCGTTGGCTCCTTCTTACACCATGGATGCAGAGGAGACTGAATTCTTGGAGCAGCAGATAGATGAGATTAATGCAAGTATTCCCCAGCAGACGGCCTTCATTCTTCCAGGCGGTTCGCACGAGGCTGCGTTAGCGCATGTTTGCCGCACGGTTTGCCGTAGGGCCGAAAGACGCATCTTCTTCTTGGGCGAATCAACTGAATTAGACAATGAGGTGACCCATTATATCAACCGTTTAAGTGATTATTTGTTTGTTTTGGCAAGGAAATTAAACTTTATTGACGGTGTAAGAGAAAAAATATGGAAGAAAACGAAGTAGTTTCAAGAAAATATATTACTTTTGCGCTCGATTAAGAAACGCAAATAATTTTAACGACTATGTATTGGACACTTGAACTGGCTTCTAAACTTGAAGATGCACCTTGGCCCGCAACAAAGGACGAGCTGATTGACTATGCTATCCGCTCGGGTGCGCCACTCGAAGTATTGGAAAACTTGCAGGAGATTGAGGACGAAGGAGATGTCTATGAAAGCATAGAAGATATTTGGCCCGATTATCCTACGAAAGAGGACTTCCTATTCAACGAGGATGAGTATTAAAGGACAAATGTCCTACTAAACAATTTAATATCAGCGAGATAAGCAAATATTGTTTGTTTATCTCGCTGGTGTTTTATTGTTGCTTTAACCAATAGTATAGGAAATAATCGTAGATAAAGTACTGCCCGTTATTCCTTGTAACAATGTCTTTTTCCTGCAGAGCAGACAAACATCTTTGTACGGCACTTGCAGAGGTAAGGTGATATTTCCTGTACTCTAAGCCTCACTACCTTTCTTGAAATCTGATGAGTGTGATTGTGTATAGGGACAGCTCTCCTATATCGCTCAGGGCATGAGGGGAGAACACCTGCAAAAACGTAACAGAGGAGTCCATTTGTAATATGCCTGACATCGATGGAAATGTAATAGGCACAGCAATCGAAGTGATTGGTTTATCAAGTGATGCTTCTCATGACACAAAATTACTGCAATCCTCACAAAACGTCCCCGACAGCCCCCGAAAAGTGACTGACGAGGGCGCGAGTCTGAACAATTGTTCTGAATTTCAGGGAAATTTCGGCTAGATTATTCCGTTTCGGGAATGTTTATTAAAAGTTTAAAGAAATGCTTGCCGTGCCAGAAATCAAAGAATTATGGGAGAGTGTTCAACAGAATAAGGAAGCATTCAAAAAGCAGATTGACAAATGGATTAAAGATGGCGTTGCTGCCATTAGGGATTATGCTGATGGCAAAGACAACGACTTCCAGCCCAAGCAGGGTAACGCTGTTGCATGGGGCATCATTGCTGAAGCATTCAGGTATGGCCTTGACCCGACTGACGGAAAGCAACGCAGGATGGCTACCGCCTATCTGTTAGAGAAGGTGTCATGGACTGGCATGTCTGAGTTCAAGGTGAGCCTTACAGCATTCCGCACTCGGCAACTCTGCGATGCAATGACGGTCACCAAAGATTTGATGGCGAATCTACTCCTCTCTGCTGGCGGTAGGAGTGGCATTAGTACAGGTGGGGGTGGTTCCAACGGTGAACTTACCAACTGGGACGGTACGAAGAAAAAGACTGGCTGGGGCATCTAAATCCAAAATTCAAAAAAGTAGTCTCATCGTCTAAGTTTAATTAGTAGTTTTCGGATATTGTGAGGAAGGCAGAAGGTGTCTGACCCCATCGAACATATTGTGTCATTTGGAAGTGTCGGGACGGAATAGTCATAGCATAAAAGGTATTTGGTTCACATATTGTTAGATGTTCGGTATCTCTATAAGTATGATAAATAGAGATAGTTCGTTTGGGCAGGATACTCGGCAGCAAGGGTATCAATCTGATTGACTGTTGGCATGATGCCTAACTCTTGGCGCCATTTGCGAACAGTAAGTCCAGCCCGCTCCATCTTCATGTCTGCTTCGAGGCCAAGAGCACGAGCAATCTGGAAGTCGGAGAAGCCATAAGTCTTTGCTTCAAGCAACAACGTGGAGAACTCCGGGGCTTCGATGGCTTCAAGAAATTCAGAATACTCTGAGCCAGAATAGTATTCCGCTAACCAAGAGAACTCTTTCAGCCTCTCATTGACCAGCATGATGTGCCTGAGCTTCTCAAGAAACCAACAGTCTATCTTCGTCAGTTCATGAATCTGTTTTACGGAATAGCCCATCGCCATGGCCTTAGCGACTGCAAAAACACGGATGTCTGTGGCATGCCTGAGAGCTTCGATGACGTTCGGAATTTTAATCTCATGGTTATCTACAAAGCCATGCATGCCTTGTCCTATCATACGCAAGCCTTTCTGGATGGCCTCCTCGAAAGTACGACCGACTGCCATCACTTCCCCCACGCTTTTCATGCTGGAGCCCAACTCATGGTTCACGCCGTGGAACTTGGAGAGGTCCCAACGCGGAATCTTGCACACCACGTAGTCGAGAGCGGGCTCAAAAAAGGCACTTGTAGTCTTGGTGACAGAGTTCTTTAGCTCAAAGAGTCCGTACCCGAGGCCGAGTTTGGTAGCGACGAAGGCCAAAGGATAGCCTGTAGCCTTGCTTGCCAAAGCAGATGAGCGGCTCAACCGGGCGTTGACCTCGATGACACGATAGTCCTCGGAATGAGGATCAAGGGCATACTGCACATTGCATTCGCCGACGATACCTATGTGACGTATGATTTTGATGGCAAGGGCACGAAGCTTGTGGTATTCGCTGTTAGTAAGCGTCTGCGAGGGGGCTACGACGATGCTCTCGCCCGTATGGATGCCGAGTGGGTCGAAGTTCTCCATATTGCAGACGGTAATGCAGTTGTCGTAACGGTCGCGCACCACCTCATACTCGATTTCCTTCCAGCCTTTCAGCGACTTTTCCACCAACACCTGAGGTGAGAAGGAGAAGGCTTCCTCGGCCTGCGCCATTAACTCCTCGTCGTTGTCGCAGAAGCCCGAGCCAAGACCACCGAGGGCATAGGCTGCACGAAGTATGACGGGGAAGCCCAGCTCGTGGGCTGCCCGTTGTATTTCCCCGATGGTGCTGCAAGCCTCGCTCTTAATGGTCTTCACGCCAATCTCGTCAAGACGGCGGACAAAGAGGTCGCGGTCTTCTGTATCAATGATGGCCTGGACAGGTGTGCCAAGAACTTTAACACCATATTTCTCGAAAACGCCCCTCTTGAAAAGCTCTACGCCACAGTTCAAGGCTGTCTGTCCGCCAAAGCTCAACAGAATACCATCAGGCCGCTCCTTTTCTATGACCCGCTCTACGAACTCCGGCGTAACAGGCTGGAAATAGACAGTATCCGCAACATCCTTCGATGTTTGAACCGTTGCGATATTAGGATTGATGAGCACAGAATGAATGCCCTCTTCCTTCAAGGCTTTCAACGCCTGGGCGCCACTATAGTCGAATTCTCCTGCTTGACCGATTTTGAGCGCACCTGAGCCCAGAAGGAGGACTTTCCTCACAGCAGAGAAGTAGGTTGGTTGCTGATGAGCTGGGCAGTTGTCGGCCTCGACATCCACGCTCTTGTCTTGTTTCGTTGTCAGCTTGTTTACTAATGAAACAAATTCGTCAAACATCCATTCCGTATCTGTCGGACCGGAAGAGGCCTCAGGGTGGAATTGTGCAGAGAACCAAGGCTTCGTCTTGTGGCGGATGCCTTCATTGGAACCGTCATTCATATTGACAAACAAGGGTTCCCAGTCAGCTGGAAGAGTTGTGGCATCAACGGCATAACCATGATTCTGGCTCGTGATAAAACATTGTGTGGTACCAACGCGCCTCACCGGCTGATTATGACTGCGATGGCCATACTTCAGCTTGTATGTCTGAGCCCCGGCCGCCCTTGCCAGGAGCTGATTGCCGAGACAGATGCCCATGAGCGGCCGCACATCGGGATGGTTCAAGAATATGCGGATGTGCTCCACCGTCTTACTGCATTGCTCAGGGTCGCCAGGACCATTCGCCAGAAACAAGCCATCTAAATCAAGCTGATTGAAGTCGTAGTCCCACGGAACCCTGATAACCTCTACACCCCGCCTCACCAGACAGCGGATGATGTTGGCCTTGACTCCGCAGTCGACAAGCACAACGCGCTTGCCCGCTCCCTCGTTATAATGAATCACCTCCTTGCAACTCACTTGCTCCACCCAATTGATGCTGCCATAATCAGAGTTTTCAGAGTATTCAGAGTAATCAGAGTAATCGGAGTAATCTGAAAAATCTGAGATGACAATTCTCCCTCTCATGACGCCACTCTCCCTGAGACGCTGGGTGAGCCTTCGTGTGTCAATACCACTAATGGCAGGAATCTTCTCCCGTCTCAACCATTCTGAGAGCGATTCCTTGGCATTCCAATGGCTGTACTTCTCGCTATAATCTGCCACGACAAGACCTTTGACATGAATCCTCTCGCTCTCCATGAACTTTGGCAAAGGTTCGCCTCCTGTCTCCGGAACACCGTAGTTTCCTATCAAAGGATAAGTTGCCACCAATATTTGTCCTGCATAGCTTGGGTCGGTCAGACTTTCGGGGTAGCCCGTCATCGCGGTATTGAACACCACTTCGCCTACGGCATTTGCTTCGTAGCCAAACGACCAGCCGCAGAACTCTGTGCCATCATCAAGTATCAGTCTTGCTTCTCGCTTCATCTAAATCGTCAATATATCGTAAATTTTCAAATCGTAAATCTCATGATGCCTGTTCGTGAATGCCATAGCTGCAAACGCTTTGCAATATGCTTCGTTTCTCTTCTATATACTTTACAAAGGCGAGGTTCACAAGACGGTTTCCGCCAGGAGTCGGGTAATTACCTGTGAAATACCAGTCGCCCTGATGGTCGGGGCATGCAGCATGAAGGCCTTCGATGGTCTGAAAGACGAACTCGACAGGTGCCTGCATTCCCGCAGGTCGAAGCATCTCTGCCATTTTGTTGTTGATGTCCTCAACAGTAAACAGCTTGTAGATAGATGTGACGCAATTGCTCTGCTCTGCCATAGGCTTGCGGAGTTCATCAAGACAAGCCTCGTAGGTATCGTCGATGAGCCGGTACATACCACGCTCCTCGATGAGGGCGATGGTGGCACGGAAAGCGCAAAACTCTTCCAGCCGTGCCATATCGATGCCGTAATAGTCAGGATAACGGATTTGAGGCGAACTGCTGACCATCACAATCTTCTTGGGATGCAGGCGGTCGAGTATCTTAAAGATGCTCTCTTTCAATGTGGTGCCCCGGACAATGGAGTCGTCGATGATGACGAGGTTGTCCTCATAGGGACGCAGAGAGCCATAGGTAATGTCGTAGACGTGCGAGGCGAGGTCGTTGCGAGAACCTGCCTCTGTGATGAAGGTGCGCAGTTTGATATCTTTCCAGGCGACCTTTTCGCTACGAACATTCAGCCCCTGACTCCTCAAGCCCTCCATCATCCCATAGAAAGCAACTTCGGCTGTATTGGGGATGAACGAGAAGACCGTATGCTCCGTATCTCCGCCGATGGCTTTGAGGATAGGTGCCGTGAGCTGCTGGCCCAGCTGCTTGCGCTCATGATAGATATCGCGGTCGGAGCCACGACTGAAGTAGATGCGCTCGAACGAGCAGCGTGCCTGAGTCTTCGCCTCCAGGATTGTCTCCAAAACCGAGCTGCCGTCCTTGTGAACGATGAGGGCCTCGCCTGCCGGCAGCTCCTGGACGTCCTCGCAGGTGAGGTCAAAGGTCGTCTGCAACACAGCACGCTCGCTGGCTACGGCAATCACCTCGTCATCCTGATAGAAGAAGGCAGGCCGGATGCCCCAAGGGTCGCGCATGACAAACATCTCGCCGCTGCCTGTCAGACCGCACATCACATACCCGCCATCGTAGTCTGCCATCGTGGTGCGCAGCACGTTCGACATCTGCACATGGTCCTCAATGTAGCGTGTGATGCCCGTGTCCTGCAATCCGATAGCCTTAGCCTCCACGAAGAGGCGTTCCACTTCTCTGTCCAACCGATGTCCCATCAGCTCGAGGGTGATATACGAGTCGCTATAGATGCGGGGCGACTGTCCCTGTCGCGTCATTTTGGCGAAAATCTCGTCGATGTTCGTCATGTTGAAGTTACCGCAAAGACACAGGTTCTTGGCCCGCCAGTTGTTGCGGCGCAGGAAGGGATGCACATATTGAAGCCCACTCTTGCCCGTTGTGGAGTATCGCAGATGCCCCATGAAGAGCTGGGCCTTTGTCCATTCTGGCGTTATGCGGTCGAATATCTCCGTGATGGCGTCTTTGCCTAAGGCTTTTTCACGAAACATATACTCCGTCCCGACGGGTGCGTCCATATTCACGCAAGCAATGCCGGCTCCCTCCTGACCACGGTTATGCTGCTTCTCCATCATCAGATAGAGTTTGTTAAGGGCGTATGACGCTGTGCCATACTTCCGCTCATAATACGACAGCGGCCTCAACAAGCGGATCATCGCCACACCACACTCATGCTTCAACTGTTCCATCGATACAAGCTTTTACGAACGACATAAACAACGGGTGCGGATGCAGTACCGTCGATGAATACTCCGGGTGGAACTGCGTACCGATATACCAGCGTTTCTCAGGAATCTCCACAATCTCCACAAGGTTCGCCGCGGGATTGATACCCACACACTTCATGCCTTGGGCCTCATACTCCGCCTGAAAGGCATTGTTGAACTCATAGCGATGGCGATGACGTTCTTTGATGAGCGTTACCTCGTCGTATGCCTGCCAGGCACGACTGCCCTTCACCAACTCACACTCATAAGCACCCAGGCGCATCGTTCCACCCATCTGCGTGATATTCTTCTGCTCTTCCATGATGTCAATCACGTTGTGGCATGTATGCTCGTCCATCTCGGTGCTGTTGGCATCCTGATAGCCCAGCACGTTGCGTGCAAACTCGACAACCATCATTTGCATACCCAGGCAGATGCCAAAAGTGGGAATGTCGTGTGTGCGTGTGTATTCTGCTGCAAGAATCTTTCCCTCGATACCGCGCTTGCCAAAACCCGGACAGATTATAACGCCAGCCATACCTTGCAACCGCCTGCCGATATTCTCGCGGGTAATCTCCTCACTATTCACAAAGTGTATCCGCGCCTTTACATCGTTGTAGATACCAGCCAGATTGAGGCTCTCACGGATACTCTTGTAAGCATCCTGCAAATCGTACTTCCCTACCAGTGCCACATCCACTTTGTTTGTTGCGTTTCGCTGCTTCTCCAGAAAACCGTGCCACGCCTTCATGGCGGGTGTCTCACCCACGGGGATGCCTATTTTGCGCAAGATGGCGGCATCGAGTCCCTGTCGTTGCATACTTACAGGCACCTCGTAGATGGAGGGCATGTCCTCGCTCTGCACCACACACTCCAGATCCACATTACAGAAAGAAGCCACCTTCAGGCGTATCGCGTCGCTGAGGTGGCGTTCTGTTCTTAGTACAAGGATGTCGGGCTGGATACCCATCCCCTGCAGTTCTTTTACCGAGTGTTGGGTGGGTTTGGTCTTCAGCTCATCAGCAGCTTTTAAATAAGGAACGTACGTGAGATGCACACAGACGGCATCGCGGCCCAGTTGCCAACGCAGCTGACGGATAGCCTCCATAAACGGCGCACTCTCGATATCGCCAATCGTGCCGCCCACCTCGGTAATGACGAAGTCGAGTTCCTCATCGGCATTCTCGGGAAACATTAACTTCGTTGATGCTGCTTTCGTTTGGCCATCTGCAAGCAGGCTTGCATGGCTCTCGCTCACACGCAGCATTCGCCTCTTGATCTCGTCCGTGATATGCGGCACCACCTGGATGGTCTTGCCTAAATAGTCACCGTGCCGCTCGCGGTCGATAACGGTTTTGTAAATGCGTCCCGTCGTAATCGAGTTGTTGCGCGTGGTATGTATACCCGTAAACCGCTCGTAATGTCCCAGGTCCAGGTCTGTCTCCATACCGTCAACGGTCACGTAGCACTCGCCGTGCTCATAAGGGTTCAGCGTGCCTGGGTCGATGTTGATGTAGGGGTCAAACTTCTGGATGGTAACCTTGTAACCGCGTGCCTGCAATAGTTTACCGATACTGGCAGAGATGATTCCTTTTCCCAACGAGGAAACCACGCCGCCCGTAACAAAGATGTACTTTTTATCCATAAAACTTGTCTATTTTATGTTTGGCAAAGTTACTTACTTTCCGCGCCAAAACTCTTTCTCCCATCAGATTTTAATTGTTAAAAACCGTCCGTACTTTCTTTTTGTAAGGTTTTGAACGATTCCATCGTTCCGTCTTTTACTTTTTGTCCGCAAAAGGCATTTCTTGCGTTGCAATCTGTAAGAACCCTTTCATGCGCTTTGCCTCTGGCACCGCAGGGATGGAGGTCACACGGACACCATTATCTTGATTTCCGGACAAAATGACTAAATGTATAGAATAAACCTCATAAGACAGTCATTTTTGTTGAAGAATGAAGGAAAATCCGTTCATTTTCAAGCAAAATGACAGCAGCCTGTTTTTTCAGAATGAAAATGAGGATAAAGGCTCCTGTAGTTTTTCGAAACAATATAACTTTGCTGCCGGGAACCAGACAAATGTAAACAATAACCATTTATCCTTTAACCAAATACAAATATGGCAAACGATTTGAGATTTCAGGTTGTCGGAGAGGCTTTCAAGAAGAAACCTCTCGACGTAAAAACTCCCGTTGAGCGACCTTGCGAGTATTTTGGCAAGCACGTCTTCAACCGCGAGAAAATGTACAAGTATCTGCCAAAGGACGTTTATGAGAAAATGATAGATGTGATCGACAATGGCGCACAGCTCGACCGCCATGTGGCCGACGCTGTGGCAGCAGGCATGATGTTGTGGGCTAAGGAGAATGGCGTGACACACTATACCCATTGGTTCCAGCCTCTGACGGAAGGTACCGCCGAGAAGCACGACTCGTTCATCGGTCACGACGGAAAGGGCGGAATGATCGAGGAGTTCAGCGGCAAGCTGCTCGTCCAGCAGGAACCCGATGCCTCCTCATTCCCCAGCGGCGGCATCCGCAGCACCTTCGAGGCGAGGGGCTATTCGGCATGGGACCCGACGAGCCCTGTCTTTATCATCGACGATACGCTCATTATTCCCACGGTATTTATATCCTATAGCGGCGAGTCGCTCGACTACAAAGCACCTCTCTTGCGTGCTCTGAAAGCTGTCAACACGGCAGCCACAGAGGTTTGCCACTACTTCGACCCCTCTGTGCGCAAGGTGACGAGCAATCTTGGTTGGGAACAGGAATACTTCCTCGTCGACGAGGGTCTCTATGCCGCTCGTCCCGACCTTCTTCTGACGGGTCGTACTCTTATGGGACACGACTCCGCCAAGAACCAACAGATGGACGACCACTACTTCGGAAGCATTCCTGAGCGCGTGGCGGCCTTTATGCGCGACCTGGAGATACAGGCTCTGATGCTTGGCATCCCCGTGAAGACGCGCCACAACGAGGTGGCTCCCAACCAGTTTGAGTTGGCACCTATTTTCGAGGACACCAATCTGGCTGTCGACCACAATATGCTGCTCATGTCGTTGATGAAGCGTGTTGCCCGCAAGCACGGCTTCCGAGCCTTGTTGCACGAGAAACCCTTTGCCGGCATCAACGGCTCTGGTAAGCACAACAACTGGAGTCTCTCCACCGACACGGGCGTCTTGCTCCATGCTCCTGGGAAGACACCAGAGCAGAACCTGCGCTTCGCCACCTTCATCGTAGAAACTCTAATGGGCGTCTATCGCCACAACGGACTGCTGAAAGCCAGCATCATGAGTGCTACCAATGCCCACCGCCTGGGCGCCAACGAGGCACCACCAGCCATCATCAGCTCGTTTCTAGGCAAACAGCTATCAGAACTTCTCGACCATATCGAGATGGCTGACAAGAAAAACCTCTTCTTGATGGACGGCAAACAGGGCATGAAACTCGATATCCCCGAAATCCCCGAACTGCTCATCGACAATACCGACCGCAACCGCACCAGCCCGTTCGCCTTCACGGGTAACCGCTTTGAGTTCCGTGCCGTCGGCAGCGAGGCTAACTGCGCCAGCGCCATGATTGCCCTCAACAGCGCCGTAGCAGAGGCTCTCACCTCGTTCAAGAAACGCGTCGATAAAAAGATTTCCGAGTACTCCGAGAAGTCAGAATACTCAGAGGGCTCCGGCCATTCGCCGAAATATCACGCCATTATCGACATCCTGCGCGAGGATATCAAGACCTGTAAGCCCATCCGTTTCGATGGCAACGGCTATAGCGACGAGTGGAAGGAAGAAGCCGCAAGGCGTGGTCTGGACACAGAGACTTCCTGTCCTGTTATCTTCGAACGCTATCTCGACAAGGAAAGCATCCTGATGTTTGAAAGTCTTGGCGTCATGAACCGTAAAGAACTGGAGGCCCGCAACGAGGTGAAGTGGGAAACCTACACCAAGAAGATTCAGATAGAAGCCCGTGTCTTGGGCGACCTCTCCATCAACCATATCATCCCCGTGGCCACCAGCTACCAAAGCCAGCTGCTGCTCAACGTCGAGCGCACCTCAGCCGTGTTCCACGACGAGAAAGCCGCCCGTCTGAACGCCCGTAATCTCAAACTCATCGAAGAGATTGCCGAGCGAACAGCCACTATAGAGACGCTGGTCGAGCAACTTGTCGAGGCCCGCAAGGTAGCCAACAAGATTGGCGACGAGCACCAGAAAGCCATTGCCTACCACGACACCATTGCTCCAATGTTCGACAAGATTCGCTATCAGATTGACAAACTGGAGCTCATCGTCGACGACAGTCTTTGGCCACTACCTAAGTATCGCGAACTGCTGTTCATCAGGTAAGATACAGACAAAATAGTTGCTTAAGGCTCTTTCGTGAGAGACAGAGAGATTTTTTCGACATAGAGACATAGAGATATTATATAGAACGTGAGTTCGACGAATTCAGAATAATGCAAGCTGTGTGTCAGAAAATCGGAGGGACGGGTCCTTTTGATTTCCTTTTCTGTGTGCAACTTTTGGAAATTGCAATTAATGCCTGATTATGCTCGAATTAATGCCTACTTATGCTCTAATTGATGCCTAGTTACGTTCTAATTAATGCCTGATTAGACCTTAATTGATTAACTAGTTATAGAGTAATCAGG
>JAEEXN010000090.1 GCA_016291595.1 Prevotella sp. | reverse complement strand
GTATTTTGGCGACTCTGTGTTCTTCAGTGCCACCACCTTCACCACCTTGTTCTTCTGGATATGAATCTCCACGGGAGTAGTACTTTTGTATCCTTTCACGTCCTTGGCAAGTGTGGTAGTATTCACGACGTAGGTGCCGTCGCTTTGCTTCTTCATTACATCCTGAGCAGTAACGCCCATTGTGGCCATGGCCAGCACAGCCATCATGACAATCTTTTTCATTTTCTTCTTCTGTTATTTAAATATTTCTGTTTGTATCGATTAGTATCTGTACGATGCGCTCAGCACTGCGTCCGTCCCAACGGTCGGGCAAACCGCATTTTTTCCATTGACCGCTGACCATATCCCCGACGGCTGCAGCCAGTTTTTCTGCATCCTCGCCCACCAGCACATTCGAGCCTGTCTTAACAGTCTCGATATGCTCCGTATAACTGTTCAGCGTAATGCAAGGCACGCCATTGAACGTCGCTTCCTCTGCCACATTGCCAGAATCAGTAATAATGCCCAATGCATGGGCAGTCAGCCATCCGAACTCCAAATAGCTGAGCGGATCGATAATTGTCAAAGGCGAGGAATTGGAGGCATATGCAGCTACCTTGTCCATGATTTCCATCACTGTCTGACGGGCATTGCCACGCAACGGAGCCACAATAGGTACGCCCGCTGCTGCATCTATGGCAGCATGTAGCATCTTCGAGAGATTCTCGCGGTCTGCAATCAGCGCCTTACGATTCAACGTAAACACAATATATTTGCCTTCCTCAAGGTTCAGTTCGTCGGCAACGGAAGGACGGACAAGGCGCGAGTGGTTGAAACGCAGCGTATCCATAAGGATGTTTCCAACCATATATACCTGCGACAATTCCGCTCCCTCACGACTAACTATGTTATTACTGCCCATCCCAGCCGTAAAAAGCAGGTCGCTCAATCCGTCGATAACAAGACGATTAATCTCTTTCGGCATCTTTATGTCGAAAGAACGCGTTCCAGCCACCAAGTGAGCCAGGCGTATGCCCTGCTTCTTGGTAACAATGGCTGCGGCCATGGTCGAGGCTAAATCGTCGACAACAATTACCACATCTGTCTTATACTCCTGCAGATACCGCTCAAACTCACCCATCACACGACCAGTCAGTTCGTTCAGGTTCTCACAGTCAACACCCAGATAGATATCTGGGGCAGGCATCTGCAAGTCGGTAAACAACGAAGGCTCGAGCGTGGGATCATCCTCTCTTCCAGCATATACCAACTGGTAGTCGATATCCTTGCCCTCGTCTTTCGCCTTCAAAATGGCACGAACAATCGGTGCCACCTTGATAAAATTCGGACGTGCGCCCGCAACAATGCAAATGTTCATATTCATTAGATGACACGAACAACTGAAAGATTAATCAGCAGGCCGGTCATTTTTGTTTTTTTATCTTTCAATCTTATGCTTTAGCACACCTCCCTCCCACCTAAGCGGGAAAAAGGTGTGCCTTCATCATTCACTCATCAACTATTCTCCTTTGAACAGTTCCTTAATGCCGGCTATCGAACCCATCATGTTGGTAGCCTCGAATGGCAGATAAACGGTCTTTGTCTGGTTGTTCTGAGCCAGTTCCTCCATCATCTGGATATACTTCTGTGCAAGCAGATAGTTGGCAGGATTAGTGGTCTTGCCTACAGCTTCAGTAACCAGTTCGATAGCCTTAGCCTCTGCCTCTGCCTTACGGATACGTGCCTGAGCCTCTCCCTCAGCATGCAAAATTTCTTGTTGCTTTTGGGCTTCTGCACGGTTGATGGTGGCGGCTTTCTGACCCTCGGACTGCAGAATCTCACTCTGCTTCTGTCCCTCACTAGTCAGGATGGCGGCACGCTTGTTACGCTCAGCCTGCATCTGCTTCTCCATGGCAGAGAGAACGCTCTCGGGAGGAATAATGTCCTGCAATTCCACACGATTCACCTTGATACCCCACTTGTTGGTGGCATCGTCGAGCACGGCACGAAGTTTTGTATTAATGGTGTCGCGCGATGTCAGGGTCTGGTCTAACTCCAGCTCACCTATAATATTACGAAGTGTGGTCTGCGTCAGTTTCTCAATAGCATTAGGCAGATTGTTGATCTCATAGACAGCCTTAAACGGGTCGACAATCTGGAAATACAACAAAGCGTTGATCTGCATCTGAATATTATCCTTGGTAATCACGTTCTGACGGTCAAAGTCATACACCTGTTCACGCAGGTCGATAGCAGTAGAATAAACATAACGGCCACGGTTGAGTGTAACAAACTCCTTGCCCCTGTCGATGAACGGGATGATAATATTGATACCTGGCTTCAAAGTTGCGTAATACTTACCCAGACGCTCAATAATCCTAGTCTCTGATTGCGGGATGATAACGAGGCTCTGTTTGATAAAAATCAGCGCCAGCACCACAATGGCAATTAATACATATGTTCCAATAGACATAATTATAATGTTTTAATGTTTATATTCAAAATACTCTTAATGATCAGTTCTCTGTTACCTACTCCACAGGCTCTACGGTGAGAATGATGCTGTCGCGTCCGACTACCTTTACATTTGCACCCTTCTCGATACGAGTACCGTGAGCAGAAACAGCTTTCCAGTCATCACCGTCAATGGCTACTCGACCAAAACCGGCAGCCTCAATGGCCTGACTCACTCGGCCAATACGCCCCATCAATGCATCTGCATTGCTCACACGCTCATCTCCATTCTTATGCAAATACTTCAAAGCGGTAGGCCGAACCAGCCACAAGCTAAGTACAGAACAAATGGCAAATACCAACAGACCGCCATAGAAACCTAAACCTAAAGCCGAAGCAATGGCTGCACATACACCGCCAATAGCGAAACACATGATGAAAAAGTCGCCGTTGGTAAGTTCAAGTATCAGACAGATGAAACTCACCAAAACCCAAAGTTGCCACAGATGTGATGCAAAATAATCTATCATAGTTTTAAAACAATTGGTATTTCATTGCAAAGATACATAATAATCTTTACATCCGCAAATTTGCTAACATTTATTAGCCTTGATAAGGCTGTGAAAGGCTCTTTTTTTCGGTACTATAAAACGGATTCTTTCTGAATGTATCATTGCAGAGGATGAAAGCTATCTTTCATTGCTGAAATAAGCATAGAAATAACATCAAAGTCAATGAGTAAAAATGTAAAAAAATAAAAAACGCCATCCTTTCCGGACAGCGCTTGATATAGAGTCATATTTCTGATTTTACTCATAATACTCAATGGTGCGGTTCTGTACGACATCTTGCCCCATCACAGAACTCTTGCGGCTAATCCAGTTGCCATGGTCGTCGTATTTTACGTCTGTGTAGGGAGTTTCAAACTCCTGGCCGCCCATATTGATAATCTGGGATTTAATAATCCCCTTCTCATCGTATTTGAATGAGATGGTCAATTCATTACCCATCATGCTCATCGTCTGGCTTTTTACTTTTCCATTCTCCCATTTGAAAGTCACGGGCATTGCCTGACCGCGCATTCCCATCTTGGCTGACTGGATGTAACCATCGGCATCATACACTACATCTGTCATCCCTTCACGCTGCATTTTCCCATCTTGGGTGAAAGTCGTAACAATATTCTGACCCATGAAGGATGTAGAGATTGACTTAACAGGGCCGGTGGCCTCATTGAATTCAACATCGTGAAACTTGGTCTGTGCCTGCAGTGCAAAAGGTGCAACAAACAGGACAAGCATCATAATAATTTTCTTCATTGCTTTGTTCTTTTTAGTTAACGATCTTGTATCTTGCAAAATGGAGTAGTCTTTCGACTTCATTTACATAAAACGCAAAACATATACCAATGCATATTCCCAACTATCTTTCTTAACTAGTGCAACATTGTGTTATGTTTAGTTTCTATGAGATTATCTATAAAACCTTCAAATTTATCTTTGGACAACAGCATTGGGTACCTCTCATCATTCTATATAATTTAGCTTAGAAGACACATCATCCACCTAAAAACTAAAAAAGGGAAATACTATAAATATTTGACATATTACTGGCCTATGCCCAACTTACGAATACACTCCAATCGTTCGCGGAGAGGCATACGGGCATAGCGGCGCCAGCCCTGTGCACCCTGTTCTCGGCAGTTATCGAGATAGGTCAGATCATGCATCATGGTATAAGCCTCTATTTCGAAAGGATTAAGGAAATAGATGGCATTGCGCTGCTTGCGATAATAACGGCATGCAAGCATACTGTACCAAAAATAACGCAGATAAAAGAGCACCCACGAGTTATGGGTGCTCTGTGCTTGTCGTAGATGAATCATCTCGTGGTTCTTCAACACGTCATAACAGCCGTTCAGATGGTCCGCATCAATCTGTCTGCTGGTAAAAATATAGCCGAAAACAGTCATGGCCATATATCCCTTACGACTCCACAGACGACTTACCAAGGCAGGCATATCATCAAGACTTGCCGGACTGGGATGACGGATGATAAGCAGCAGGTGATTCATTTACCCTTTTTTGGTTGTTGTGGTCTTCTTGGCCGCAGTACGAGTTGTTGTTGCTTTCTTTGCCGTTGTCGTTGTGGTTGCAGGCTTGTAGTACTTCATAGCCTCAGGCAGCCATCCTTGAATGCGCTTAATACGGTTAGCATCACTGGGGTGATCACTCAGGAACTCAGAAGTCTGGTTGTTTGAGCTTGCTGCCATACGCTGCCAGAAGGTAACAGCCACCTGCGGATCGTAGCCTGCCATAGCGGCAAAGATAAGTCCCATGTGGTCGGCCTCATACTCATGGTCGCGCGAATAAGAAAGGTTCTTGAACTGAAATCCTTGCTGGGCAATGGCTTGCAGAATGCTGGTGGTATTTGTGCCCATACCTAATGCGCCCAAAACAGCACCACCAATCTGGGTACCATATTGCTGTTTGATTTTCTTACTCATCTGCTCAGCGGAGTGACGAGCCACAGCATGAGCAATCTCATGTCCAAGCACGATGGCAAGTGAGCTCTCGTCCTGGGTGACAGGCAATAAGCCTTCATATACAACAATCTTTCCACCAGGCATGCAGAAGGCGTTTACCTGCTTATCCTGTACCAGATTAAACACCCATGAGTAATTCTGGACATCCTCAGCCATACCATTGGAGCGGAGATAACTCTCAACAGCAGTAGCCAGTTTCTGGCCCACACGCTTTACCATAGCCGTGTTGTTTGCGTTAGTAGATGCTTTCGCTGTTTTCATATACTCAGTATACTGCTGATTGCTCAAACTAAGTACTTCAGCATCGCTGACCATCAGACTTTGCTTACGACCCGTAAGGGGCACCGTTCTCGTTGTGCCGCAAGATGCAAACAACACCACGGCAATCAGTGATAAAAGATAATGCTTTGTCTTCATTGTATTATTCATTTGATTCGACTTTTCATCGCAAAGATAGTTAAATATATCGAAAACCAATACAAAACGAAGAAAAAACATTATATTTGCGGCAGAAAAAAATAATAATTTATCAGAAAAGCATGAATAACGATAGTGTTTTAGACAGATATTTGAATGAAATCGGCAACACACCCTTGCTTACCGACGAAGAAGAGCTGCAACTAGCCAAACGTATTGACGAAGGAGACGATAAAGCCATGGAGCAGTTGGTCAGCAACAATCTAAAATATGTGGTGACCATTGCACGCCAATACGAGCGGCAAGGACTGAGCAGCGAAGACCTCATTAGCGAAGGAAACATGGGCATGATGAAAGCAGCAGCCCGTTTCACATCAACGGTTGGGAAACGGTTTGTCGTTTTTGCTGCTCCTTATATACGTCAGGCAATTGAGCAAGCCATAGAACAACAGGTAGGGCTTTACCGTATTCCCAAGAAAGAAAGCACTACAGCCGAGAAGAAACGCAGCGTCGCCGTTTCTGTTGACGAATCAATACCAGTAGGAAGCAAGAACAACTACACGCTGCTGAACGTCCTGGAGGACAAAGATGCTGAACACGCAGACATTAAGGCTGAGCAGAATGCTTTGATTGAAGAGCTTATTGAAGTAACAAATGTGTTGAACGAAAGGGAACAACAAATCATCAAGAGTTTCTATGGTGTGGGCAGCGACCAACTTACCATGGCAGAGATAGGACAGGCCATGGGACTAAAACGTGAACGCGTAAGGCAAATCCGTGACAAAGCCCTGCGCAAACTACACCGGGCCGGTCGCGATAAGCTGGAAGAACGGTTTGACTAAGATATAACTAAGATTTGGCTAAGATTTGACTAAGATTAGTTAATTGAGAACTATTACTCAGCTAGATACGGATAAGGCTGGAGCCTACTGAACTCTGGTCAGAACTTTGCAGTTGAACCACATATACACCGCTTGGGAACTCTCGAAGCGACATTCCTTTATTTCTGCTGCTCTTCAAATGAACACCCGAGGTGGAATAAAGGTGCAGTGTATAGTCAGGAGCGAGTGAAGAAAGATTCCACTTGTCTCCTGAGTTTATGAAGACAACCTCCAATTCACGGTCGGCCGTTATTCGGAAACGTGCGCTTAGAGGTTGTTCATCACTTATACCATCGATACCATCAAGCTGCAACACATTTAACAATCCTTTATAGACATCTATCTCACCATAACCATACTCGTTATTAGGATAGTCCATCGTAGTATCAGGTTTTCTGCATGTGCGTGCCATCACCTGCTTCACATCATCGGGAGTAAGCGTAGGGCAAGCCTCTAGCCACAGTGCAATAGCTCCCGCTACGGCCGGAGTAGACATGGATGTGCCGGAACTGGCATTCCAACCATAGGTCCGCCCGTTGAAATCGAAATGGGCCACATCGTTTCTTGTATCCCATGAGTTAGGGTTCTGCTCGATGTAATAACTACCGTACGACGAAATGATATTCACGGCATTAGCAGTAACATCGGGTTTGATCTGGTTGTCGAAAGTAGGTCCGATAGAGGCAGCATGGTAACGCTCACTATCATGACCATATCGTCCATCGTATTCTCGAACCTCTCCCCGATAGTTTATCACTGAAGAGCGATATGCCATGCCTCCCACACAAACAGCATCGTGCGCGCAACCTGGCGACAAGATACTGTATGCACTGATGGCATCATCGATTTGCGGATTACAGGTGTTATCGGTCATAGTGCCAGACGACTTAAACATTTCTGCATGCGCACCGCTACCGACCATCTCAACGGAAACAGGATTGGTATTACCAAAACTCTCATCGGTAGAGATATACAGCTCGTAAGCCATCGTCTGATGATCGTAGAAAGTAGGATAAGCAACCACCGTGAAGATATAATCGTGAGTACCTAAACGCACGGTATCGACAAGCATCGAATCTGGGCAAAGACAGACATCTGCCGTAGAGATATCACATACATTCCTCACACCATCCTCATAAACGGTCGTCCTTATCACAAAAGGCGCATCAGCACGCATGTTCACGAATACCCTTTTATCATCACTAGCGAGAAAAGTGCCTCGCGACTCCACCCCACTCGGCTTATCCACATAGGTTTTCAGATGCCCTTCATTTCCTGCAGAAGCGACAAAAATACGTCCTGGACCTGTCATTCTTCCTATTGCCTCGTGTAAAAGCTGGTCTTCATGCCAGAAACACTGATGGGAGCCTTCGCTGAATGACACGACGCAAGGTTTGCCGATACTGGCAGCATAGTCGAAAATATACTGGAACCCTAAAGCATCTGTGGCTGAGGTATACTTATAATAATATTGTTTGTCAATGAACACTGTGTCATTCGTCACGGCATTACTGACCAGACAAAGGTCACTTTCCCAAGCAATACCACGATAGGCAGTATCATACCCAGAGCCAGCAGCTATGCCTGCCGTATGTGTGCCATGACTGATGATCCCTGCATCGCGAGAATGAGCATAACTGAGAATATCTGATTGTGACTGATAGTCGGCACCAACATACAAATCACTCTGCAATGTATCGGGCGACAACTGATCCCAAAAGCGTTTGATACGGTACTCTGTCAGGTCTTTATTATAAAAGGTGGGATGAGTCAGGTCAAAACCGACATCCTGCACTCCTACCACCACTCCTTTTCCAGTAAAGGCCTGAGGCAGTTGCACGCCCTGCCATACGGGACCAACATTCATCAACACAGCCGTTGTATCGAGCGTCAGATGACGGCTTTCTTCTGCCTCTATACGGCTTACAGACTTCTCCCTGGACAGCGAGGAAAGCCTGTTTATAGGAATATTAGCCACGCAGATGTCACCCCATTGTGCGAGTTTATTACAATTATGTTTGCGGAGCACCTCGTCGGCATTCTCTGAAATGCGTACAAAAGCACATAACTGAGGAACCACCTCTGCAGCGCGTGTCGTCAGTTGCTGGCTGGCGTTATACTCCATAGCAGCACGCCTGGCCATAGCCGACATCTTACGAAAATCAGCCTTCTGTGCAGTTGTGGATAAATACACCATGCATAACACAATAAACCATAAAACTCGCTTCATGATGCAAAGTTACAAAAAAACGAGAGCAGAACAAAAAAAAGTTTACTTGTTTTTTATGCCGAGTGCATTGTAAGTTCGCCACGTAGTGGCAAAGTTACAAATAAACGAATGATGAGCAAAAGGAAAACTTATTTTTTCTCTTCATTTCCGAGTACCATTAACTTCGATAAAGCTAAAGTAACAAAAAGTCGATCTTAAAACAAAGAAACTATATATAGTCTACCAAACAAAAAGGCCACATACCAAAATGGTATGCAGCCTTTTTTTATAAACGTATTTTCTCACTTATTTGTTCAAACCTCTGTTGTTCAGAGTCATATTGAGCAGCAACAGATACTTACGATACTGCTTGTTGTTCAGAATGTAGCGCATATACTTCAAATCCTTCTTGATGGCCTTGTCCATCATCACCTTCTGCTCATCCTTGTCAGCATAGGCGGCATTCAGCATTTCGGCGCAAAAGGCCTTGTGTACATCCTGAAGTGACTCCATTTGGTCGTCATTGAGATTGAGCGCCTCACCAAGCTTTGTGTAATTCACTCTCATGTCGAAAGCATTGGCGTTGTTCACTTTTGTGTCTTCTGCAAATGTTGCGGTCATGCTAAGCAATGCTACAACTACTAAAACCATTTTTTTCATCATCTTTTTACCTTTCTAATTTAATTCAACATAGGGCCGTGTTTCAAAGCCCGTTATCCTATAATACAATCGTGTCTCTCTCTTGTTGACGGGTGCAAAGTTAAGGCGTTTTTTTCGTTAACCAAGCATTTTTTGCCTCCTGTTTGCGCAAACAGTGGCAAATCTTGACGTATATCAAAATATACGCCATTATTCCAAAAATTAACAAAAAAGACACAAAAAGTAACGTTTAGCACGCTATTATCAAGATTATTTATTATTTTTGCACACGCAAAACAAATACAAACAAATGGAACAGAAAACAAATAAGTACATTGCCGTGGCTTACCAGCTGTACACGATGGAAAACGGCAAACCGGAACTAGTGGAAGAAGCAACAGAGGAACAGCCTTTCCTGTTTATTACCGGATTCGGCTTTGCCCTTGAGGATTTTGAGAAAGAGCTGGTAGACTTAGCAAAAGGAAGCGAGTTTGACTTCACTTTGACCAAAGAACAAGCTTACGGTGATTTCGATCCTGAGCACATTGTCAACTTAGAGCGTGAGATTTTCAGCATCAATGGGCATTTTGACCATGAAAATGTGTTCGAAGGCGCCATCCTGCCTCTGCAAAACGAGGAAGGACAGCGATTCTTTGGAAAGGTTCTTGAAATAGCTGAAGATCACGTAAGAATTGACCTGAACCATCCATTGGCAGGCAAAGACCTGAATTTCAAAGGCCATGTCGTAGAAAACCGCGAGGCAACGAACGAGGAAATACAAAGTCTGCTCAATCACATGAGTGGCGAAGGATGCGGTTGCGGATGCCATGATTGTAGCGAGGGCTGCGACCATGACCATCATTCCGGCCATGAGGGCGGTTGCGATTGCGGACACTGTCATTAAGGAAATCAGGGAGTTGAAGAGCTAAAGGATTGAACAACAGCAATATGCGAAACACGTTCGGACATATTTTCACATTGACCACCTTTGGCGAAAGTCACGGTGAGGCTGTTGGTGGCGTGGTTGACGGCATGCCTGCGGGAATAGACATTGATTTGGAGTTTATCCAACAAGAGTTGAATCGCAGGCGTCCCGGACAAAGTCATATCAGTACCGCCCGCGATGAAGCTGACAAGGTTGAGATACTGAGTGGTGTGTTTGAGGGAAAGTCTACCGGATGTCCCATCGGATTCATCGTACGCAACACCAACCACCATTCACAGGATTACGAAAACATGCGCTGCCTGTTCCGTCCCTCACACGCCGACTACACCTACTCCTATAAATATGGGATTCGTGATCATAGGGGCGGAGGCCGTTCCTCTGCCCGGATCACAATCAGCCGTTGCGTGGCTGGGGCACTGGCCAAACTGGCTCTCCGTCAATTAGGTATCACTATTCAGGCTTACACATCTCAAGTGGGAAACATCGCCTTGGAGCGAGATTACCGTTTATACGATCTCAGCAAAACCGAAACAAACGTTGTGCGCTGCCCTGACGAGAAGAAAGCGCAAGAGATGGAAAAGTTAATAGCTGAGGTGAAATCGCAAGGAGACACAATTGGTGGTACTATTACATGCGTTATTAAAGGCTGCCCTCCAGGAATTGGAGAACCAGAGTTCGGAAAACTACATGCAGCTCTAGGCGGGGCTATGCTAAGCATTAATGCGGTGAAAGGATTCGAGTATGGAGCGGGATTTGATGGAGTTACCGCAAGAGGAAGTGAACAAAACGATGTTTTCATCTCCTCTACACCTAAAAACCCGACTACCGATCCAGATCCATCCTTTATTGCCGACTCTTCGAGTCTATATAAATCAGAGGGTCTTCAACCCAATATCTCTACAAAAACAAATCACAGTGGAGGTATTCAGGGCGGCATTAGCAACGGTGAGGACATTTATTTCCGTATTGCCTTTAAGCCCGTGGCTACCATTCTACAAGAACAGCAAACGGTTGACTTGGAAGGCAATCCCACAACACTTAAAGCCAGAGGCCGACACGACCCGTGCGTGCTTCCAAGAGCTGTCCCAATCGTAGAAGCAATGGCTGCTATAACGGTTTTTGATTATTTCTTGGCCTCAAAGACCGAAAAATTGTGATATTTATAACCTTGTAGCAAAAAAAGGCAAGAAAATATAGTAATTCTAAAGAATTTATTGTATATTTGCATCGACAAATCAGGGGTTTGTGAAAATCCCTATTTAGTTTAGTTAAGTCTAGTTTAGTTTTTGTGTTGGTTGAG
The DNA here is from genome assembly GCA_016291595.1 of Prevotella sp. Lineage (GTDB taxonomy): Bacteria > Bacteroidota > Bacteroidia > Bacteroidales > Bacteroidaceae > Prevotella. The sequence goes on along the minus strand of JAEEXN010000090.1, from coordinate 902 downwards.
AGCGGTCGTTTGGCCGCTCTCAAATTTTTTATGCATTCTTTATGTCCTGCTGGATTTCTAGTAGGCAACTCCAATATTCTGGAAGGCTATTCCATGATTATGGAAAGCAACTCCATAATACTGGGAAGCTACTTCACAAGCCTAAGTTGTTACTATCGTCACATAAAGGTAACTCACAATGAAACAACAACCAAGCTCTCCCCATAGGAAACATATAGGTGTATGCCGTCACTTAACATCCTGGCAGGCCTATCCACAAAGGGTTTACGCTTAGTGATGGCAGGTCAAATTTGTATCACTATAAACGCCACTTGCGTTTTTGCGCTTGCAATTAGTATATAAATTATGTTCTAATTAGGCACAAATCGCTCCTTAAGTAGTCTATTGATTATACTATCGATTGATGCCTAATTAAAGGCTAATTAATGGCTAATTGGCACATCAGTAAGCATCAATTGCAGTGTATTTGATGCATCTATTACGATGTATTTAGTCTATCAGTTGCAAGTAATATGCCCATCCTTGAAGATAAAAACGAAAACATGCAGCAATCAGAAGTTTAACATAACCAGCCATAGAAAGAGACATGTGAAAAAAAAGAAATTCCACCTATGAAAATCTTACAGTTTAAAACTATGCCATAAAAAAAAGCCACTTTGCGCCTCTAATTAGTGCACAAAAGTAGCTTTATTCTTGTTCTTTGAACGGTGGGAACTTACAATTTGAAAGCTATCATTTAGAGGAGAGGCGTCCTATCACGCTCACACGCTCTAAAATGCACCTCTTTCCAAAAAAATGGGTGTGTATGCCTCAAAGGTTATGTCGCAAATCTACTCTCCGAATATTTCCTGCAAACGAGCATGCAGCATCTTACTGCGAAGGGCGCGGCCGATAATCTTACC
>JAEEXN010000089.1 GCA_016291595.1 Prevotella sp. | reverse complement strand
AAGGAACGGCTCACCAGCCACCGGCCAGCCGTTCCGCCATAATAGTGGACGGATGCCGAGGACGCTGCGACCACCCTGGTTGAAATCAGCCTCATAGTGACACGACATCACCTCTACGCCCTCGTCGATGATGGTACGTCCGAAATGGCCGGGACCACACACGCGATGGCCCGCCGCCAGCACCATACGGCCTCCGCCGTGGTACATATCGCGCCCTACATTGTCGGTATACGGCCCCTCTACGGAGCGCGAGCGACCCACTACGATATTATAGGTAGAGTTCACACCGTCGCAGCAGGTGCCATGAGTGCCCAACAGGTAGTACCAGCCATCGCGGTAGATAAGATCTGTGGCCTCGCAGTCGATAGCGATGTCCTTCTCCTTGTTGCCCTTCACGCGGAAGCCTGTCGCCGGGTCCAGCTCAATCAGCCGGATGGTGCCGAAATAAGTGCCGTAGCTCACCCAGAGACGGCCTGTCACCGGGTCAAGAAGCATGCCGGGGTCGATAGCGTCCTGATCCTCCATGCCGTCGGAACTGCACACCTCTACCGCCTCAGTCCACTTGAAGTCTGGTGACTTCGGGTCGAGGGTCTTATTCCACATGGTCAGGATGCGTCCGTTGTGGCCGCCGCCCAGTCCGCCGCCGGTGGCGCCATAGATGCAGAGATAGCGGTCGCCTATCTTCAACACGTCAGGGGCTGCTCCGCCACCAGGGCGCTCAGCACCACCGTTCCACGTCCAGCCATCCTCGGAGATGAGTCCTCCCCCACCCGTTCCGAACGTATAATACTTACCCTCGCACTCGGCAATGGTCGACGGATCATGTATGTAGGGTGCACCAGTTTGTGCCTTGCCTGTCAGGACGATGCCAGCCATCAGACAACAAACTATCCATTTTTTGTTCTTCGCCTTCATATTCATATTTCCCTGTTATTTTCCAGTTCTTACTTCGTAATTCCTCACAGGCTGTCCCTTCTCGTCGATGAATCGGACGCAGAAGTCGCTCAGTCCCGGACCGTTGATGACGGCTCCCCGCAGGATGTTACGGCCTTTCCTTAACGTCAGGCGCTGCGACACGCCATCGTCTTTCACCATGCGACGGTCGCCCTCGAGCAAGAGTACCTCCTCGCCATTGAGCCACCACATCGAGGCTCCGTTCGAGCCGGCAGCCAGTCGTACATTGCTGATGTCATCGGCACAGTCAACGTACGTAACGAACCAGAAAAGCGAGCCGTAAGTCTGCTGCCCGTACTTCTCAGCAAAGCGGAAGAGTTTCATGTTATAGTTCTCACTGTCCAGCGCATGCCACTTAAGCGTCTGGGCGCCAGTTTTCTCCTTTTGACCCGCCTGGGGCAACACGGTCAGCTGGTTTTTAAAGTAGGTCTTCGAGAAGGCGTCACGCAGCCAACTGTTCGTAAAGACCACATTCGAGCGGATATCCTGCTTGATAGGCTCAAGCAGCAGCCAGCGACGGATAAAGCCGTCGTCGTCGGGCTGTGCGCTGCTGGTCGTCACCGGCGAGAAATAGAGCGGGCGATTCTTGAATTGTATCCAGTCGATGCTGATGCCCTCACCCTCGCAGGTTACCACCAAGTCGGTAACTCCCTTGGGCGTATAGTCAAGCGTGGAGGTCAGTGTCAGCCATTGGTTGCTCTGGTCACGGCGGAAGGGCGTGGGCATGCCGGGACGCGTAATCTCACTTTTCACAGTCATCTTGATACGTGCCAGCACCTTGCCCGTGGCACTTTTCTCGCGGACGCAAAACTCGGTGTTCTCGGCAGCCTTGGCACAGACCACGAGATAACCGTCGGTGAGGCTGCTGAAGTCCACGTCATTGTATCTTATCCAACTACCTTTCCGAGGTAGGGATACCTCAAAACTGCGGAAAGTGTTCACGGTGTCTATCAGCTGTGTGGTCACACCTGCCGACGCACTACTGTAGCGGTCTATCTCTATCCGCTCCGTGGCCTTGTTGATGCCTACACCGCGCATTGTCTGCCGCACCTCCTGGATGGTTCCGTCGGGGTTAAATCCGATTTTCTCGATGCACACCGAGCGACGCTTATCGTCGTTCGGCGAGAAGTGGTTGCGGTGGTAGAACAGATACCACTGTCCCCGGTACTCCACGATGCTGTGGTGATTGGTCCAGCAATGGTTGTCGTGCTCCGCCATGATAATGCCTTTGAAGTCCCATGGTCCGAGAGGCGATTTAGACATCGAATAGGCAAGCGTCTCCGTGGGGTTGGCGCCGTTGACCGTGTCGCCACGCACCCAAGGGAAGGTGAGGTAATACCAGTCGCCCCGCTTGAAGGCAAAGGGTCCCTCCTTGAATCCATCGGGCAGTCCTTCCATCTGTTGTCCGCCCACCTTCATCGGCGGCATCTCAGGCATTCCCTCGCGACGCGGCATCTTCACTTCCTGCAACTCGCCATCGAGTTCCTTCATGTTGGCATTCAGTTTGGCGCCGCGGATACCCATGCCACTCCAATAGATATAGGCGGAGCCATCGTCGTCGATGAGCACACAGGGGTCGATGCCCATCACGCCCTTGATGGGCTCCGGCTCACAGGTGAATGGTCCCTCAGGGCTGCTGGCCGTTGCCACGCCGATGGCAAAGCCTCGTCCGCCCTTGGGCGCATTAGGAAAATAAAAATAGTACTTCCCGTTCTTGTACACACAGTCGGGCGCCCACATCGAGTATCCCTCGGGATTGCCCCAGGGCACTGTCTGCTGCGAGACAATCATGCCGTGGTCTGTCCACTCTGTCAGGTTTTCCGATGAGAACACGTGATAGTCAGCCATGCAGAACCAGTCCTGACGTTGGCCTTGCGGCGGTTTAATGTCGTGAGAGGGATAGACATACACCTTGTTGTTAAACACGCGGGCAGTAGGGTCGGCCGTAAACTGGTCGCGAATAACAGGGTTTTGTGCCATGGCCGCGCACAGTATACTCTGCAACAAGCAGCCTATTACTAACCGTTTCATATTCTCTTTACTTGATTACTGTTTTTCCTTATTTACTTGACCACCTTCTCTATGCCGTCGGTCCGTGCGGGCCAGCCCAGCATGAACTTGTCGATGAATGCCTGCACCTCGGCATATTGGCTGGCTGGAAGCATACAGTGGGGATGACCTCCCACCACGGAGTAGCCCATCCGGTCTCCGATGCCGAAGGCGCGCCATACTTCGCGTGCCGCCTGTGCTGAAGCCACAGCCGCGTCGTCGGCCAGCCATTTATAGTCGGGATTCCCCAAAATGAGCAGAGCCCTCGGACAAATCATGGCACACAGCTCGTGATGGTCGTAGGGCAGCCGATACACATTTTCGCCCGAAAACGAATCGCGCATGCTCTCCTTGAACCAGTGGTAGTCAGTACGTTCCAGGCTCTCAACGCCCTCCATCAGGTGTGACACACGCCATGCTGCCGCACCACCGCCACCCGGTTCCTGAGCAATGGTCAAGGCGATGCGCTCGTCGAACGCCCCGCAGAAGAGTGCCATCTTGCCGGCATACGAGCAGCCCGTCACACCGATGTGGCGCATGTCGATGCGGGTCACCTGCTCGCCCAGCAACTGCAATCCGTCAATCAAACGGCTTAGTCCCCACGCCCACTGGCTGTAGGCACCATTCTCGGCAAGTTCGGGATAGAGCCGGTCGAAGTCGTGTTGTCCGCGTTCCTTGTGTGGGCGCCATTGCGAGTAGTCGTTCACTTGTGCCTCGTGGAACACCATCGTGGCGATGGGCCGGTGGCTGAAGAGCTCGCGCGGTAGCGATATTCCACTCGTGCCGATCATCAGCGCAAAGGGTGCCTTGCCCTCTCGTGGATACCGGATATGCGAGCGTAGCGTCAGTGTCTGCCCGTTCACCGTCACGTCGACGATGATTGTGTCGCCGTCCATGCGCGCTCTCACGTTCTCCTTGCCCACGGCAGGCTTCGTACCGATGCCATAGTGCTGGATGAGCGCGGCTATCTCGTTGCGCCGCCTCTCCCATTTCGAGAATTTGCCTACGACGCCCTTGCCACTGCTCCACGCAAGAGGATTCCGCAACTCACGAACCATCGGCAGTTCCTCCGCCGCGGGCATGGCGGGGCGGCTGTACTTGCTGCCAGTGTTCTCCTGGTCGTAAACCAGCGGCACCTGCGCCACAGAGGCTTCCGTCACCATGAGCAGGGCACAGAGCACTACAAAGAAACGCTTTGTCATATTAAGTCTTCAGATTTAGATTCCACGGCAAAGATACAAAATGCCTGCCATACATCAGCCACACTTGTGTATCACATTCCTTTCTATTTGTAACATACGGCTGTTTTTCTCCCCGTCGCGCCTCTCTGACTACCACCACTGTCCGTCCACCTTACCGCCTCAAGGCCTCGAAAAGCCTGTCCAGAGCAGCGTCAGCATCACCTCCTGCCTCGTCGAGAAGAGTGACAAACTTCGAGCCGATGATGGCGCCGTCGGCATTGTCCTGAGCGGCCTTGAGTGTCTGGGCGTTCGAGATGCCGAACCCTATCATGCGGGGGTTGCGCAGGCTCATGCCGTTGATACGGCGGAAATACTCCTGTTTCTGCTCATCGAAGCTCTTCTGCGCTCCGGTGATCGATGCCGACGACACCATGTAGATAAAGCCGTCGGTATGGTCGTCTATCAGGCGGATGCGCTCCTCGGCAGTCTCCGGGGTGATGAGCATGATGATTCGGAGGTCGTACTTGTCGGCCAGGGGTTTCACCGTGTGCAGGTAGTCGTCGAAGGGCAAGTCGGGGATGATGGCGCCGCTGACGCCTGCCTCCACACAACTCTGGCAGAACGCCTCGATGCCATAGTGGAGAATGGGGTTCAGATAGCCCATCAGCACGAGCGGTACCTCAACCTGCTCTTTGACAGCCTGCAGCTGGGCGAAAAGCGTGCGCAGCGTCATACCGTTCCTCAATGCCTGTGTAGCTGCGGTCTGGATGACAGGACCATCGGCCAACGGGTCGCTGAAGGGGATGCCTACCTCTATCATGGCTATGCCGCGCCGCTGCATGGCCAGTATCACGTCGGCGGTTCCCTCAAGCGTCGGGCTGCCGGCACAGAAATAGAGCGAGAGCAGTTTCTCGTCCTTCTTGTTTTCAAAAAGAGTATTAATCTTATTCATGTTTCTGTATTTGTTTTCCTATTACTGTATTACATTCCTAACAAACTCCCTGAGCCTCTCCACGTCCTTCAGCCCTGGAGCTACCTCGAACCGCGAATTCAGGTCGATGCCCGCCCACAGGGGATGACAGATGGCACGCAGGCTGTCCACATCACCAGGACCGATGCCACCGCTGAGCAGGAAGGGCGTTTTGCCCTGATAATCTGTGAGGACGCTCCAATCGAACTTCTCACCATTCCCGCCTACCAACTTGCCCTTAGCATCAAAAAGGAAATAGTCCACAAGCCCCTCATAGGCCGCCGTCTGGCCGAAATCCTCCGCAGTAGCGATGTTGAACGCCTTGATTAATCGGGGCGAGGCCGTGTCACCACGCCACAAAGTGCCGAGCTCGCGGATATACTCAGGACTCTCCTTTCCGTGCAGCTGCACCATGTCGAGACGATACTCCTCCACCTTACGCGCCACCTCGTGGGCATCCTCGTCAACGAACACGCCCACGCGCCTCATCTTGGTAGGTAGATAGTCGGGTCGGTGAATGACGTAACGGCTGGAACGCGGCCAGAAGATGAACCCCATCATGGCGATGGGAGGCTCGCTGCCGTTCTCCGCCAACTCCACACTCAACTGCTCCACCTCGCGGATGTTTTCCGCGTCGCGCATGCCGCATACTTTTATCATCAACTGTTTGCTCATAACTTATAACCTTGAGATGAATTCACCGAGTGACGCTCCGGGCTGCTCCGTCTTCATAAACGCCTCGCCCATGAGGAAACCGCGGTAACCCGCCATGCGCAGCGCCCTCACTGTCTCGGGCATGGAGAGGCCACTCTCACTCACCTTTACGGCGTCGGCGGGCAACAGACTGGCCAGTCGGAAGCTCGTCTCCACATCGGTGACAAACGAGCCTAGGTTGCGGTTGTTCACACCACACATGTCGGGTTCCTGCTCCGCATATTCCAGCTCGCGCTCGGCATGCATCTCCAGCAACACCTCCATTCCCAGTTCATGGGCGGTGTGTTGCAAGGTCCTGCACTCCTGACGGCCCAGCACGGCGGCAATCAGCAGCACGGCAGAAGCGCCGCACTCCCGCGCCTGAAACAGCTGATACTCATCCACGATGAAGTTCTTATAGAGTATCGGTATCCTCACCCCGCTCTGCCGTGCGGCGGCAACAAACGCGTCACACCCTCCGAAAAAATGCTCGTCGGTCAGTATCGACAGGGCGGCGGCACCGTTCTGCTCATAGCTAAGCGGTATCTCCTCTGCCCTGCCCTCCTCTTTAATCCAACCCTTCGAGGGCGACTTGCGCTTAAACTCGGCTATGATGCCTGTCACCGACGCAACGAGCGCACCTGCCAGCGAGGGCACCTGCTTGTCGAGCATCGCCTCTACTCGCCGGTACAACTCCCGGGGAGCCACCAGTCTGCGGCTGCGTTCCACCTCCACCCGTTTGTAGGCTACGATTTCCTGAAGAATATCTTGCATAATCGTTCTGTGTATCTAAAAACAAATTTGTCTTTCTCACGAGTTCAGCTCGACGAACTTCTTGAAGGTCCTCAGCGCAGCGCCGCTATCGATGCTCTCCCGGGCAATGGCGATACACTCTTCGATGCTCTTCTTTCCCTTCTCCAGCACCTGGATGCCAAAGCCGGCGTTCGCCAGCACAATATTCTTCTGGGCGGGCAGGGCACGGTTCTCCAATACGGCGTCGAAAAACTGTGCAGCCTCCTCCTCGGTGGCACCTCCCACTAGTTCCTCGGGTTTGGCAATCTCGAAGCCCAGGTCCTGCGGCTTGAAAATCCGCTCATAATTGTTAGTGGTCACCTTGAAGTCGCCCGTCAGCGAGATCTCATCGTAGCCGTCGATAGAGTTCACGATGCCGTAGTCGATGCCCAGCTTTTGGTACACGCTGTTGTAGAGGCGCATCTGGTCGAGGTTGGCGACACCCAACAGCTGGCACTTCGGCTGCGAGGGATTCACAATGGGTCCCAGCAAGTTGAAGATGGTCGGAAACTGCAACGCCTTCCTGATGGGTCCCACAAACTTCATCGCCTTGGCGAACAGTTGTGCATGCAGATACACGATGCCCGCCTCATTGAGCGAGCGGTTCAGCTTGTCTATGTCGTCGGTGAACTTGATGCCGTGGTGCTGGATGACGTTCGACGCCCCCGACACCGAAGTGGCGGCGTAGTTGCCGTGTTTCGCCACCTTATATCCCGCTCCGGCGATGACAAAGCAGGCAGTCGTCGAGATGTTGAACGTGTTTTTGCGGTCGCCCCCCGTACCTACGACGTCGATGTAGCGGTCGGCCTCGAGAATGGCAGGCACGCCCGTGCCCAGTATGCCGTCGCGGAAGCCGAGCAGTTCGTCCACCGTCACCCCTCTCATCTGCAGGGCGGTCAGCAGGGCGGTAATCTGCTCTGTGGGATACTCACTATGGGTTATTCCAATCAGGATAGTCTTCATCTCCTCACGAGTCAGTTCCTCGTGGTTCAGCAACCTGAAGAGGTAGCTTTTCATTGTCTGTTCCATATCTGTGTCAGTTATGTTTATAGAAATAAGAAGTTTTGTATCATTTTCCTGCCCTTAGGCGTGAGCACGCTCTCCGGGTGGAACTGTATGCCGCGCACGTTCAGCTCGCGGTGGCGCAACGCCATCACCTGGCCCTCATCCGAGACGGCCGTCACCTCCAAACAGTCGGGCAGCTGTTCCCTCGACACCACCCACGAATGGTAACGCCCCACGGTAATATCGCGTCCCAACCCACTGAAGAGCGGATCGTCGGCCACAATATGACAAGGTGTCGCCACGCCGTGGAACACGTCCGACAGATTCTCCAACCGCGCGCCGAACACCTCGCCGATGGCCTGATGACCCAGGCAAACGCCCAAGATGGGCTTCCGCCCCGCATACGTTCGGATGACGTCTGTCAGCAGTCCCGCCTCCGAGGGAATGCCTGGTCCCGGCGAGAGCACTATCTTACTGTACGGCTCCAGGTCCGCCATATCAAACTGGTCGTTACGAACAACGCTCACCTCCACGCCCAGTTCCTTCATCAAGTGACTCAAGTTATAAGTAAACGAGTCATAATTGTCTATCAGCACTACTCTCATCGTCTTACATCCTTTCTGCCATCATGATAGCGCGGCGCAATGCGCCAAGTTTATTGTTCACTTCCTGTAACTCATACTCCACATCACTCTTAGCAACGATGCCGCCGCCCGCCTGGAACCACAGCTCGCCGTTGCGCGCCACAAACGTGCGGATAGTGATGGCCTGGTTCAGCGAGCCGTCCAGCCCTATCATCCCGATGCAACCGCCATAGGCTCCGCGGCTGTGAGGCTCATACTCCGATATCAGTTGCATGGCACGCACCTTCGGCGCACCACTTAACGTACCGGCTGGGAATGTGTCGATGAATGCCCTCACGGGGTCGGCACCTTCGTCCAGCTCACCACTTACGCGCGACACTAGGTGTATCACATGACTGTAGTATTGCAGGTCCTTGTAGAAGTCCACCTTCACGTGGTGACAGTTACGACTCAGATCGTTGCGCGCCAAGTCTACCAGCATCACGTGCTCGGCATTCTCTTTCGGGTCGTTGCGCAGGAACTCCGCCCCCTGCCTGTCAGCCGCCGCGTCGCCCGTGCGCCTCGTGGTTCCTGCGATGGGGTCTATATACGCCTTGAACGTTGTCTTCCCCGTACCCTCATCCGTCAGCCGCTCTATGCGGCAATGTGTCTCCGGACTGCTGCCGAAGATTCTGAAGCCTCCGAAGTCGAAATAGAAGAGATAGGGCGAGGGGTTAATGCTGCGCAGGGCGCGATAGAGCTTGAAGTCGTCACCCTCGTATCTCTGCACGAACCGCCGGCTCAGCACTATCTGGAACACGTCGCCACGCTGGCAATGGGCGATGCCCCGCCTGATGTTCTCCCTGTGCTCGTCGTCCGTCAGCGTGCTTGTCACGTCGCCCACGGGCCTGAAGTCGTATGCCTGTACGTTCGCCTTATTCATCGCCTTCAGGATGTCCGCCACCTCGGCGTCCGCGGCTTCCGTGCCCGTACCTTCGGCCAACGCTACCACCTTCAGCATGTTGTTATGATGGTCGAACACGATGACCACCCTGTACAGGATGAACAGCATGTCGGGCGCGTCGTTCTTCTCCTGTGTCTCGTCCTTCACGGCGATATCCTCGAAGTAGCGCACGGCGTTGAAGCTCGTATAGCCGAACAGTCCGCAGGCGCTGGCGTCGTCGCCGCTCACCTCGATGCAGTCCGTCAGCTCGTGAATTGCGCTGTCGGCAGGATAGTCCTTATTCACCATGTGCTCCATCGTGCTGCCGTCGGGAAACGAGATGGTTGCCTTGCCGTGTGCGATGGCGACACTCGCCATAGGATGGATGCCGATAAAAGAGCGCGAGTTGCCCGCGTCGTGATAGTCCGAGCTCTCCATCAGCGCACTCTGCGCGTAGAGGTCTCTCAGCCGCATATAGATACCCACGGGCGTGTACATGTCAGCCAGAATAGTCTTGCTCCTGGTCGTAAACTGAAATGTCTTCATATTGTTGATACTTTTGTTTTTGTGTTTCTGTTTTATCGTATTTCCAGATTCCCCTCCCTTTAAGAAAGGGCTGGGGGCAGGCTTTATTGAGGGTTGGCCAAGTACGTCTCAATATCCTTGTCACCGCGTCCGCTGACCGTGAGCACCACCACATCGTCGGGTTTGAACGTCAGTTTCTCCAGGGCGGCAATGGCGTGAGCTGACTCAATAGCGGGAATGATACCCTCCAGGCGAGTCAGTTCGTAGCCGCCGCGCAGCGCCTCGTCGTCGTTGATGCTCAATACCTGCGAGCGTCCTTGCCGCGCCATGTGACAATGCATCGGCCCCACTCCCGGGTAGTCCAGTCCTGCCGAGATGGTGAACGCTTCCTCAATCTGTCCGTCGTCGTTCTGCATCACAAGCATTTTCGCCCCGTGCAGGATGCCCGTCGTACCCTTGTGGATGGTCGCCGCCGTATGGTTCGTCTGCCAGCCGTGGCCTCCAGCCTCCGCCAGTACGATTCTCACGCGCTCGTCGTTCACATAGTGGTAGATGGTGCCCGCCGCATTACTGCCACCGCCGATGCAGGCGATGAGGTAGTCGGGATAGTCGCGTCCCGTCTTCTCCTCCAGCTGCCACCTGATCTCCTCCGAGATGACACTTTGCATGCGCGCCACCAGATCGGGATAAGGATGCGGTCCCATCGTCGAGCCCACGATGTAGAACGTGTTCTGCGGATGACAACACCAGTCGCGAATAGCCTCCGAACAGGCGTCGCTGAGCGTCATGTTACCCGTACGAACGGCATGCACCTCGGCACCCAGCATCCTCATGCGCTCCACATTCGTGTGCTGGCGCTCCACGTCGGTAGCTCCCATGAACACCTCGCAGCGCATACCCATCAGGGCGCACACCGTAGCCGTAGCCACACCGTGTTGCCCGGCTCCCGTCTCGGCGATGATACGCGTCTTCCCCATTTTCCGCGCCAGCAGAATCTGTCCGATAGTGTTGTTAATCTTGTGCGCCCCCGTGTGGTTCAGGTCCTCGCGCTTCAGGAACAGGCGACAGCCGTAGCGCTCGCTCATCCTATGCGCATAGTAGAGTGGCGACGGCCGCCCCACATAGTCCTTCAACAACGCGTGATACTCCGTCTTAAACTCCTCCGACTCGATGATCGGCAGGTAGGCGTCCTGCAGGTCGTGAACACACTTATAGAGGATTTCCGGCACGTATGCGCCTCCGAACTCCCCGTAGAAGCCGTTCTCGTCTACTTGATAATGGTTCATATGTTTAATAGTTTTTGAGTTGATAAAAGCATGATAAAAAAGAGAGGAGCCCATCGCAAGAACGACAGGCCCCTCATTGTTTCTCGGTGCAAACCATAGGCACGCGGCTATCTTCTCACGATCTTTTGAGTCTTGAGCGCTGCCACCACCAGAAGTTTGCTATATTCTTCATTATCGTATCGTTTTGTTATTTCGTCGACAAAGATAGGCATTTCTTTTCATTCTGCAAAAATTTTTCCAAATTTTTTAATAAATCGATACAAAAAGTGCGGAAAACAAGGAGGAGTTACAGTTAATCGTTCAAGGAGTTCAGAGAATTGCGACTCTTTCCCTCATCATCCTTTCATCCTTCCATTCTTTTTTTTGCTTTGTTGAAAAAATCATTATCTTTGCACCACTTACGTATGTAATCTTATTAACCATAAACAATCATAGAAGATGAAAAGGAAAACAATCACAATTCTGCTGCTGACTGTCATGTCCGCCGTGGCCATTGCCCAGAAAGCAGATGCGGTAAAACCTGTTAAAACCGACAAAGCCAACATCGAGAGAGGAACATTCAACCATTTGGGTTTTTATGTGGGACCAGGCTCCGAGGGTGTCAGCCTCGGCATAGCCACCTGTGTGACGCCCTATGTAGAGTTGAGCGCCGGCATGAACATCGTGCCGGGCATTAAGTTCAACTCCGAGGAGGAAATCGATTACTATTATCCCGACACCCCTCTGGGTGACAACTTCCGCTTCCCGTCCAGTTATGAGACGGATATGAAATTCAACCTCGCACGTACCACGTTTGAACTGAAGGCGAGCATCTATCCCTTCGGCGGCAATTCCACCTTCTGCCTCGTCACCGGACTTTCGTTCGGGGGAAAGAAAGCGGTCAAGATTACAGCTCACGACGAAGAGGTGGCAAGAATCATGCAGGAAGCACCGGGAACGACGGCGGAGCTGAGCGTTGAGGACTATGTTTTCAAGTTCGACAAACAAGGCAATCTCGCGGGGGATGTCCGTCTGAAGGCAGTACGTCCCTATTTGGGCATCGGTGTCGGGAGACAGGTCACGAAGCGCCGTGTGGGATTCCGCTTCGACCTGGGATGTCAGTTCTCGGGCAATGTGAATTTCTACCAAGACGACCGCAAGCTAACGAAACAGCTTTATCCGGGAGAGGAAGAAGATAAGAAGATCTAGGAGAAGGTGAAACTGTATCCAGTCGTAAGATTCTCCATCACCGGAAGGACTCTGTAGTAGCCAACGGCAACCATAAGTTTTTATACCGACATGAGCATATGAGACAGCTTTTCCTATTCCTTG
>JAEEXN010000088.1 GCA_016291595.1 Prevotella sp. | reverse complement strand
AGGGATTGAAGGCGGCAGGCTATGCCACCAATCCGCAGTATGCCAACAAACTGATAGAGATTATCCAACTCTATAAGCTTAATCAGTACGACAATGCCAAGGACTACGACCGTTTCATGACCCAGCGCACGAAGGATCATCAGGTCAACGGTGCCTCGCTCCACGTCATCCGCATCTTCAACAAGAACTATTACCTGGTAGCCCGTCGTGGTGATACCTTCAAGTCGATTGGTGAGGAGGTGGGCATCAGCTACCGTAAGATTGCCAAATACAACGAGCGCAACAAGCGCGACCAGTTGGAAGAAGGAGAAATCATCTGGCTGAAAAAGAAACAGAAGAAAGCGCCGAAGGAGTATAAAGGTCGTCTGCACTATGTGCAGCCCGGTGAATCGATGTACTCCATCGCCCAGAAATATGGCATCCGCCTGAAGTCCCTCTACAAGCTCAACCGCCTCACGCCCGACTACGACATCAAGGTAGGCGACCAGCTGAAGCTGAGGTGAAGCGTGTGCTCTTCAACGAGCGAAGCGGCAAACCGATTAAGCGTTACGCCGTAGGCTCTTCACTAAAATGCGGTCCCGCAGAAAAGTCCCAAGCCTTGGGACAAAAAAATAGTGGCAGTATTTTTCCAAACGGCGTTCGTTTTTTAGCAAACGGCGGCAGTATTTGCCAGCGCGCTATGTATATGACAATATGGATTCGAATTTTTGGCTTATACGCGCGCGCGTGAGACACTTTTTGGCGCTACTCGCGCTACTTTGGTGTTTAACCTTCTGGCTGTCAGTTTGTTGTTTGTAGCTACAGCACTGTTTTTGGAGCTACTCCTGTAGCTACAGCTTCAAACGGCGTTCGCGTTTTCCACTTATCGCTTCTCTCTGCCTGTAGCTACCAGAGTAGCACTAAAAAGAATGGTGTAGCTACAGACAACCAGTTGACAGTCAGTTTGTTCTGCATGATAGTAGCTCCTGTAGCGCGTTTTTCTCGCGCGTATTACGCGCGCGCGCGAAATGATGTCGCTTTATCCTTGTTAGAAGATTCTATTTGAAGTATGGCGTTGGCAGTCTTCTTCTTCTGGCGTGTAAGATGCTGCACGATATAAAATCCAGAGTTTGGAAAAAGAAGCAGATTGGCAAAGAAACCCTTGCAAAATGCAAAATAAAAAGGGGAAAAACTTTGCAGTTTGATATTTTCTGCTTACCTTTGCAGCGCAATAAAACGACAACAAACGACAAGAAAGATATGGCAAAGATTATGAAACCCGTCGGCTATGAGCGTGTGCTTGACATGCGCCAGACGGAACAGGGCATCAAGCTGATTAAGGAATTCTTCCAGCAAAACCTCTCCACGGAGCTGCGGCTGCGGCGCGTCACAGCTCCGCTGTTCGTACTGAAGGGACTGGGCATCAACGACGATTTGAACGGGGTGGAGCGCGCCGTGACCTTCCCCATCAAGGACTTGGGCGACGCGAAGGCCGAGGTGGTGCACTCGCTGGCCAAATGGAAGAGGCTTACGCTGGCTGAGTATGAGGTGGAGCCCGGCTATGGCGTTTATGCGGACATGAATGCCATCCGTGCCGACGAGGAACTGGACAACCTGCATTCGCTATATGTGGACCAATGGGACTGGGAGGCCGTGATTACGCGCGAGGAGCGGAACCTGGACTTCCTGAAGCGGGTGGTGCGCCGTATCTATGCGGCCATCCTGAGGACGGAGTATCTCACGTGCGAGACCTATCCGCAGATTAAGCCCTTCCTGCCGCGCGAGATTCATTTCATCCATAGCGAGGATCTGCTGGCCATGTATCCCGACAAGAGCGTCAAGGAGCGCGAGGACCTGATTGCGAAGAAATACGGCGCCGTGTTTGTCATCGGCATTGGCGGAAAGCTGGCCAACGGCGAGCCCCACGACGGGCGTGCTCCCGACTATGACGACTGGACGACGGAGACCGCTGAGGGCCATCGCGGACTGAATGGCGACATCCTGATATGGTATCCTATCCTGGAGCGTGCGGTGGAGCTGTCGTCGATGGGTATCCGTGTGGACAAGGAGAGCCTGTTGCTCCAGCTGAAGCTGGCTGGTCAGGAGGAGCGCCAGCAACTCTATTTCCATCATAAGCTGCTGGCAGGTGAGCTGCCCCTGAGCATCGGTGGCGGTATCGGTCAGAGCCGTCTTTGCATGGTGCTCTTGCACAAGGCCCACGTGGGCGAGATTCAGGCCAGCATCTGGCCCGAGGATATGGTGAGGGAGTGTGCGGCATTGGGAATGCCACTCATCTGATGAGCAAGGAATAGGTTTTCAGAGTAATAACAATAGCATCAATTGTTGTCGGGACTGCCAGGATGAAAGGCAAGGGGCGGTCTACGACAATTCCAAATCCAGCGCCGAGCGAAGTTGTTCGACCGCTGGATTCTCTTTTAGTATCTTCTCGAACAGTTCCCTGCGGCTGAGGATGACGGTCACCTCCTCGGCCTTTGCCAGCCGTAGCGAGAGCGTGATGTGGCCGTTGTGGAGCTCTTTGGCAAGAGTGGCGCAGATGCGCTTGCGGATGGCAGACATCTGGTCGAGCAGTATCTGGTTGTCGATGACCACCTCGATGTTGGGGAAGGTGGTGATGACGGGTTGCAGATTCTTCATCCGGTGGGACATGGCCGCCATCTGCTGGGGCATGCGCTGGCACATGGCGAGCCACTGGCGGCGCACATCGTCGACGGTGAAGGGGTTGTTCTCTTCCGTGTTGGTCACCTCAATCTCCTTTTGTCTGACGGGGCTGTCCGGCCCGCGCTTGATGGTGTTGAAGGTCATGCCGATCTTGCCCAGTTTGAGCCGGGGAACTGAAGAGTGGCTGCCGGCGGCTGAGGGCTTCGGAGCGCCGCTGCCGGTCTCGTCCTTCTGAGGAGCCGTAGGCGACGGATAGGATGACGGGGTGGTGTCAGGCCCGGGCACAGACCCGGCTTGCGGCGCGGCCTGAGCGGGACGCCGTAAGGGTTGCTCAGCCACGGTCACCTGCTGAACCGTTGCAGGCTGAGGATTGTCTGCTATTTTCTGGAACAGGGATTTTAATCGCTTAGGGCTACGCCCCGCGCCGGCACTATCGTCGTCCTGGGTGATTTGCGCAACCTGAATGAGTGTGAGCTCGACCAGCAGGCGCTTGTTGGAGCTCTGCCGGTAGTTGATGTCGCAATCGTTCATGATTTTCAGCGCCTGATAGAGGAACTTCACGGGGCACTTCTGTGCCTGCTCCTGATAGCGTTGTGCCTGGCGCTGGCTCACCTCGAGCAAGGGCAGGGTGGCGGCATCCTTGGCCATCAGCACGTTGCGGACATGCGAGGCGAGTCCGCTGATGAGATGGCCTCCGTCGAACCCTTTGTTGATAATGTCGTTCAACAGCATCATCACGTCGCTCACCTTGTTCTGAAGGCTCAGGTCGATGATGTTGAAGTAGTTCTCCGAGTCGAGCACGTTCAGGTCCTCAATCACCTTCTCGTAGGTGATGTTGCCCTGGCAGAAGCTGGCGGCCTGGTCGAAGATGCTCAGCGCGTCGCGCATGCCACCATCGGCTTTCTCGGCAATCACGCTCAGGGCCTCCTCCTCGTAGCTCACTCCCTCGCGCCCGGCCACCATCTTCAGGTGCTCGATGATGTTGGGGACGGTCATGCGCTCAAAGTCGTAGATCTGACAACGCGAGAGGATGGTGGGCAGAATCTTGTGCTTCTCGGTTGTGGCAAGGATGAACACCACGTGTGCGGGCGGCTCCTCCAAAGTCTTCAGGAAGGCATTGAAGGCCTGAGTGGAGAGCATGTGCACCTCGTCGATGATGAACACCTTGTATTTTCCCACCTGCGGCGGAATGCGAGTCTGGTCCATCAGGGCCTTGATGTTCTCGACGGAGTTGTTGCTGGCGGCGTCTAACTCGAAGATGTTGTACGACCGTTGCTCGTTGAAGGCCTGGCAACTCTCGCAATGGTTGCAGGCCTCGCCCTCTTCGGTAGGCGACATGCAGTTGATGGCTTTTGCGAAGATGCGCGCGCAGGTGGTCTTGCCTACGCCTCGCGGTCCGCAGAAGAGATAGGCATGGGCCAGCATGCCGCTCTTCACCGCATTCTTCAGGGTTGTGGTGAGGGCAGACTGACCGACCACCGTGTCGAACGACATCGGCCGGTATTTGCGTGCTGAAACAATGTATTCCATAGTGTGGTATCTAGAAATCTGATGCAAAGATAATGAAAACCGAGGGCAGAACAAAAGAAATGCTTTTCTTTTTTATGCCGAGGTGCATCTTTTCTTATGGAAAGATAATGAAAACCGAGGGCAGAACAAAAGAAATGCTTTTCTTTTTTATGCCGAGGTGCATCTTTTCTTATGTAAAGATAATGAAAACCGAGGGCAGAACAAAAGAAAAACTTTTCTTTTTTATGCCGAGGTGCATCTTTTCTTTGCCATTTGCGTTCAAATATATAAAAAAATAAAATAATGGACGGTAGAATGCAAAAATTCAATATTTATACCTATCTTTGCAGAAAAATAAACATGAGTCGTCTAGGAAGTATATGGAAATTCCTCAGTCACAATAAGTATTGGATTGTGATGTTCATAGGTGTTCTGATCGTCGGTTTCGTCGATGAGAACAGTTTCTTGAAGCGCATCGACTATGAGTTCCAGATACGCGACCTGAAAAGCCAGATAGAAGACTACAACCAGCGCTACGAGACTGACTCGCGCCAGTTGCGTGAGCTGAACCGTAACCCCAAGGCCATAGAGAAGATAGCGCGTGAGCGGTATTTCATGAAGGCCGACGATGAGGATATCTTCGTGTTGAGTGACGACCGTATTCCTGAGAGTAACGATGAGAGAGCTGAGTAAACAACAGAGTATTCTTTTCCTGATTGGTGCGGTATTGATGGTTGTCGGTGCCGGAATGTATGTTTTTGGCGTGCAGAAGGTAGCCCCTTGGGTGTTCACCGTGGGCGCTTTCCTGTTTGCGTCCATCCAGATGATGCAACGCTACGAGGGCAACAACCTGGCAATTAAGCGCCTGCGCCGGATCATGATTCTCGGCGATGTGCTGTTCCTGCTCGCCGCATTGTTTATGGTCGAGAATGCTTACCATCTCCTGTTGCCCCTGTTCCTGAAGTTTGGCATGGGCGGCTATAATGCCTATGTTACCTATATTCATAACAACTGGGTAGTGTTCTTGCTCGTGGCAGCCATGTTGGAGCTTTATTCTACCCACAGAATCAGCAATGAACTAGACCGAGAGGCAAAAAAACGCTAAAAGTAGGTGTAATTGTTTTAAATAGCATAAAATTATTTTTGTGGTTGAATAATACATTGTACATTTGCGTTTGAAATTTCAAAACAATATATGAATAAACTTTTATACACGCTTTTTTTGTTAGGAGTATTGACTTCTTGCGGTAAATCCTATTCTGTTCAGGGCTCGTCGAATGTGGCTACATTGGACGGCAGAATGCTATACCTGAAGGTACTGAAGAATAATGAGCTGAAGAATGTCGACTCCTGCGAGGTTATTCACGGCCAGTTCCGTTTTGCCGGCAATATCGATTCCACCAAGATGGCTACCATCTTCATGGACGATGAGAGCATTATGCCCATCGTGCTCGAGGACGGCGAGATTGTGATTAAGCTCGACAATACCCAGCAGAGCGTCAGCGGAACCCCCTTGAACGATAAGTTGTTTGAGTTTATCGACAAATACAACCAATTGCAGGGTATGGTGAGCGAACTGGGCCACAAGCAGAGCCAAGCCATCATGGACGGCGAGGATGAGGCAGTTACCAATGCCCGTCTGGCTCAGGAGGCCAACGTGATAGCCATGCGTGAGGACAGTCTGGTGACGAATTTCATCACCGATAACTTCGACAATGTGCTCGGCCCGGGCGTATTCATGATGGTAACGGCCGGTTACCGTTTCCCGGAACTCACTCCTTGGATTGAGGATATCATGAGCAAGGCAACAGAGTATTTCAAGAACGACCCATACGTGAAAGACTATTATCAGAAAGCACAGGAAAATCAGGCCATCATGAATGGTATGGCTACGCCCGATGTGGCTCCGGCGCAGACCGCACCACAGACTCAGGCGCCTGCTGTCAGTCTTCCGGTCGACTCGACCTTGAACTCAGCGCCATTGACCAAATCGCCCAAGTAAATGAGCACGTTCATCAAGAATGCAACCATAGTGAATGAGAGCCGGCAATTTGTCGGCTCTATTCTGATAGAGCAAGACAGGATCTCGGCTATTACTGAGAATACAGACATGCCCCAAGGACAGTTCGACGAAGTGGTCGACGCCTCGGGGTGTTTTGTTTTCCCCGGCATTATCGACTCGCATGTGCATTTCCGTGAGCCGGGACTGACGGCCAAGGCCGATATGGAGAGCGAGAGCCGTGCCGCAGCCTATGGTGGTGTGACGTCGTTTTTCGATATGCCGAATACCAACCCTCAGACGACCACTCCCGAGGCTTTGGAGGAGAAGTTTGCCCTGGCGGCTACGAAGAGCCACGTCAACTATAGTTTCTTCTATGGCGCGACGAACCAGAATGCCGACACGTTTGCCCAGCTTGACGTGCACCGCATTCCGGGCATTAAGCTCTTCATGGGCTCCTCGACCGGCAACATGCTGGTGGACCGCCGTGAGGCTTTGGAGCGCATATTCGGCACTTCGCCGTTGCCCCTGATGGCCCATTGCGAGGATACCAACATCATCAACTGCAATATGGCGCGCGTGAAGGCTGAGTTCGGCGACGACCCTGTCATCGGGTTCCATCCCGTAATCCGCTCCGAGGAGGCTTGCTACAACTCTACCAAACTGGCCGTCGAGCTGGCCCGCAAGCATGGAGCCCGCCTGCATGTGGCTCACCTGACCACCGAAAAAGAGCTGGAGCTGTTTGATGCCGGCCAGAAGGAAGGAGGCAGAATTACCGCTGAGGCCGTTGTAGCCCATCTTTTCTTTACCGACTGCGACTATGCCCGGCTCGGAACCCGTATCAAATGCAACCCCGCCATTAAGCGGCCAAGCGACCGGGAGGCCCTGCGCAAGGCGTTGACGGACGGTCGTATTGCGACGATTGGCACCGACCATGCTCCTCATCAGTTGAAAGACAAAGAGGGCGGATGCGCCAAAGCCGCCTCTGGCATGCCCATGATTCAGTTCTCGCTCGTTGCCATGCTCGAGCTTGTCGACAAAGGTGTGCTTACCATTGAGCGTATGGTCGAGCTGATGTGCCACCAGCCTGCCCGTTTGTTTGAGGTCCGTGAGCGTGGCTTCCTGCGCCCCGGCTACAAGGCCGATGTGGTGGTGGTACGTCCGGATGTGCCCTGGACCGTCACGAACGACGTGATACAAAGCAAATGCAAATGGTCGCCGATGGAGGGACATACTTTCAATTGGCGCGTTGAGCATACGTTCTGCAGTGGCAGCCATATCTACAACCAGGGCGCCTTTGATGCCGACAGCCGCGGCGAGGCCATCACTTTCAGATAGTTTTTACGAGTTTTTTTCATAGAGTCATCCCATGATAGCCAGAATCATCATACCCCTCATCCTCATGATTGTGTTGTCGGATTTGTATATCGACAAGCATTATCTGCGCCATCGTGTAAAATATACATGGTGGAAGCGCATGCTTTGGTGGATTCCAGGAGCAGTCATGCTGGTGTTGTCGGTCGTCATGGCATTCTCGAAAAACTTTGTTCCCGAGAACACGGACCTGCTTTACGGGTTCTTGTTCCTCATCGGCTTGCTTGTGGTGCCCAAGGCTCTCTACGCCCTGTGTTCGTTTCTGGGGTGGCGGTTATGCCGGTTGCGCAAGAAACGCATCAACTGGGGCAACTTGCTGGGCCTGGTGTTAGCCTTCTATTCCATCTATGTGCTGGTCTATGGCTGCACCATCGGGTTTCATCGTTTGGAGGTCAAGCATCTGGATTATACATTCGAAGACCTGCCAGCCGAATTCGACGGTTACCGCATCGTACAGTTTTCCGATATCCATGTCGGCTCCTATACGGACTCGCGCAAGGCGATTCTCACCCGTGCCCTCGACAGTATCAATGCCCAGAATGCCGATGCCATCGTGTTTACGGGCGACATCCTGAATGCGCGTCCTCACGAGTTGTATCCTGTGATGAACCAACTGAGCCAGTTGAAGGCAAAAGACGGTGTGTTCTCTATCTTGGGAAACCACGACTATTCCTACTATACCCGTAACGACGACCCTGCCATCCGGGCAGCCAACGAGCGCGAGACCGTCAGCCGGGAGCGGCAGATGGGCTGGCAGCTGCTGCTCAACGAGCACAAGGTCATCAAGCGTGGCAAGGAGGCCATCGTCATTGCGGGAATGGAGAATCTGGGAAAGGAGGTCAAAGGCATGTCGCCCGACTATCCGATGAAGGGCGATGTAAAGAAGACGTTGGAGGGAGTCGCCGACGATGCTTTCGTGGTGATGCTACAACACGAACCGTGGCCGTGGCGCCATGTGATACTCCCTGAGCGCAAGGTGCAGCTCACCTTGAGCGGGCATACGCACGGAGGGCAGATTACGTTCTTCGGCTTCTCGCCCATGGGTGCATTGCAAGACGAGTGGAGTGGGGAATACCGCGAGGGCAACAGCATTCTTTATGTGTCGAACGGATTGGGCGGTGTTATTCCCTTGCGGTTTGGTGCAACGGGCGAAATTGTCGTGATTACGCTCCATCGCAAGCGATAGACCCTGATTTCAAAGCGGTTTTGAAATCTATTAAGAAAAGGATAATTTGGGAAGTCCTTTTTAAAAAGAAGCTCTCTTTATTGGTTATTCATGATGCTTGATGCCAGAAAACGGCGCATCAAGACAACAGGTACGCCCCGGCGGCGGGCATAATCGGTCAGTTGGTCCTCACCAATCTTGCCCAAATCGAAATAACGGGCTTGCGGGTGTGCCATCATCAAGCCTGATACCGATGCGTGGGGGGTCATCATGCCGCTCTCGGTCAGTCGGATACCAATGTCCTTCATGCCAATGAGGTTGTCCAACAAGAAGTTCATGCTGGTGTCGGGCAAAGAGGGATAGCCTACGGCAGGCCTGATTCCCTGGAATTTCTCTTGGTGCAGCTCGGCAATGGTCAGTTGCTCGTCGGGTGCATATCCCCAATAGTTGCGCCTCACTTCCTCGTGCATCCGCTCGGCGGCGGCCTCTGCCAGCCGGTCGGCCAATGTCTGGACAAGCATGCGGCGGAACGGGTCGTCCTTGTACATGTTCTCAGTACGGTGGTCGGTGCTCGTGGCAAAGAGCCCGATACGGTCGCTGATGCCCGACGACAAGGGCCTCAGAAAATCTGCCAGACAAAGGTTGGGTGTGCCATCGGGTGTGGGCTTCTGTTGACGAAGCATCGGCAAACGCTCTCCTTGCAACACGATATCGTCGCCGTCGCTATTGGCCTCGAACAGTCCGAACAGAGCGTAGACAGGGCAGATGGTGTCCATCTTGGCAAGCATCTCACGCGCTTCGGCTTGCAGTTTCTCCTGCTCAGAGACGGGCTTTCCGCTCAGTCCCCACGCATGAAAGAAATAGAGCCAGTTGATATATGGCTCTATCTCATGAATCTTGTATGTCAGAATTTTTCTCACAATCTGTTGCTCTTGCGGACGATAGGATGCAAATGCCGTTTAGTTTATTGGTCCGGGTTCTCCTGGAACCCCTGATACTCAGGAACCAGGTCGCGCATAATCACCTCGTAACTCTCTTCCATACGCTGTTTGATATCCTCTGTACCTTGTTCTTTGGCATAGATAGGGTCGTGGATGGTAAGCGTCATGGGATGCCAGTTGACCCACTTCCAGTCGCGCATACGGGGCATAATGTTAAACGAGCCGTTGATGGTCAGCGGCACCACGGGCAGCTGAAGCTCGTCGGCCAGCATGAAAGCACCGCGGCGGAAGGCACCCATATGCCCTGTAAACGAACGCGCTCCCTCGGGGAATACCACCAGCGAGATGCCGTCGCGAAGGATATCACGCGCCTTGTCGTAGGTCTCTTTCACCTTGCGCGGGCTGCCCTTGTCGACAAATACCTGATGGCTCTTCTCGCAAGCGTAGCCCACAAATGGAATCTTGCGTAGCGAGCGCTTCATCATCCACTTGAAATTCCGGCACAAATAGCCGTAAATGAGGAAGATGTCGAAAGCTCCCTGATGGTTGCTGACGAACACGTACGACTCGCCTTTCTTCAGGTTCTCGCGGCCGGTCACCTTCACGGGAATCAGAAAGACCCACAGAATGAAGCGTGCCCACCACTTGCCGGGATAGTATCCCCAAAAATGACCGTTGCCGATGGCGCACCCCACGGCTACCGTCAGGCTCGTGATGATGGTCGCAATAATGGTCAGGGGCACAGCCACAAAAAGCTGATAGATACGATACAGATATTTCATTGGTGGTCTCAATCCTTCAACGGTTGAACAGTATTGTCTCTCAATCCTCCACAATCTTCGGATACTTGCGTGTCCATCCGTCCCAACGCAGGCGCATCACACCGAAGAATGCCTCGCCGAAGATGCCGCCGCTCATCTTGCTCACGCCCTCACGACGATTGATGAAGATAACGGGTACCTCCTTGATCTTGAAGCCAATCTTGTAGGCCGTGAACTTCATCTCAATTTGGAAACCGTAGCCCTTGAAACGGATTTTGTCCAGTTCGATGGTCTTCAGCACGCGACGTTTATAGCACTTGAATCCCGCTGTGGTGTCGTGAACCTTGAAACCTGTTACCAGACGAACATATTTCGATGCGAAATAGCTCATCAGCACACGGCCAATCGGCCAGTTCACCACGTTCACTCCACTCACATAGCGCGAGCCTATGGCCAGATCGTAGCCCTCGTCGGCACATGCGCTATAGAGCCGTGGCAGGTCGTTCGGGTCGTGACTGAAGTCGGCATCCATCTCAAAGATATAGCCGTAATCACGCTCCAAGGCCCATTTGAAGCCTGCAATATAGGCTGTTCCAAGGCCAAGTTTTCCGCTACGCTCAATAATGAACAGGCGGTCACCGAACTCGGTGTCCATCAGCCGGTGCACAATCTGAGCCGTTCCATCTGGCGAACCGTCGTCGATAACGAGAATGTGGAAGCACTTCTGCAGGGCAAACACCGCACGGATAATCTTCTCAATGTTCTCTTTCTCGTTGTAAGTGGGAATGATAACAATACTGTCGCTAGCGTTCATAGTTATTGTATGATTCATTAATGATGATGCAAAAGTACAAAAAAATGAGAATAAAACAAATGTTTCACCATTTTTTATAAGTGGTGTTACTGTTTTTCCTGCTCGTGGTTGTCACTCCCCGGGTACAACTCGGTGTCTTATTTCCGCTCATACACCCAAGTGGTGCCCATCATGCGGCGCATCAGGCTTGCGTTCTCGCCCGTACTAAGGCTCTCCAACAATCGCCGGCCAGTGGAGATAGAGATACCTGTATAATAACAGAAAAGTTTGGCTGTCACATAGCCTTCTTTCTCTATGCATTGCTGAATGGCCTTGTTGATGAAAGTCTCATCGTGGAGTCGGTCGGCCGTTTGTGACACATCAAACTTTCTGAAACCTCGGGTATGGCTGCGCACACTCTCCACAAACTCCTTCTTCGGTTCGAAGCCGATACCTGCCAGACGCACGTCGCCAGCGTCAATGCTCTCTGCGTCGGTCATGGGTTGGCGCAGTTTTAATTGTGGCATGAATGTTCCGATTTTCGTCTCTACCCGCTTTCCGTCGGCCAACAGCCTTCCCACGGCCTCGGCAAAGGCTGTGAATGCCTGCGTCAGCTCGCCTTTCCTGAGCATGCTCTGTTCCGCGCAGATGGCGTCAATCTCGTCGAGGGTTACTTTATTGCCTGGTACTGGCATGACATATTGCAGGTTCTCGCCCTGCTCGTTCTTCTTAGGACTGGAATAAACCACGAATGGCATTCCTGATTCTTTACGTGACATAAGTAATGGTTTTTCAGTAGGAATAACGCGCAAAGGTAGTACTTTTTTAGCAAACTGACGCTTCTTTTTGTGCGAAATATGCTTTTCACGGGTACAAACAGGCATTATTTCGGGTACGTGGAGGCATTGTTTCGGGTACAAACAAGCATTATTTCGGGTACAAACAGGCACTACTGGGAAACTATCACTCCAGTGATAGATTGCTCTCACTCCAGGGATAGGACTCTCTCACTCCAGTGATAGGATCCTTTCACTCCAGTGATAGACTGCTCTCGCTTAAGTGACTGGCTTCAAAACGGCCTTTCC
>JAEEXN010000087.1 GCA_016291595.1 Prevotella sp. | reverse complement strand
TAAAGCACGGGCAGGATGTGGTCCCATACCAGGTTCAGCTCTCCCTGCATATCGCCCACATCGGAGGTGATGGCTATGACGGCATTCTTGTCGGGCACCACGATGATGAACTGCCCGTGGGCACCATCGGCACGGAAACAGCCGGGACGGCAACGCCACATCTGATAGCCGTAGCCCTGCATCCAGTCGCTGGTCTCCTTGGTCATGCCCTTGCCTGCGGCCTCCTCTTGACGAGTGCCGGGATTGATGCTCTCCACCTGCTTTCGCGACATCTCCTCAACCCACTCAGCAGGTATGATCTGACGGCCGTTCCACTCGCCTTTCTGAAGCAGCAGCTGTCCCATCTTCGCCAAGTCCTCGGTCTTCAGCCAGAGGCCCTAGCCGCCACAGTTGATGCCCTGCGGGCTCTCCTCCCATTTGGGCTTGTCGATATGCAGGGGCTCGAAGAGGCGGGGGGTGAGATAGTCGACCACCTTCTCGCCTGTCACTTTCTGAACGATGGCAGAGAGCATGTAGGTGCCGAGGCTGTTGTAGAGAAAGAACGTGCCCGGCTCGTGAACTACGGGATGTGCCAGGAATGCCGTCACCCAGTCCTGCCCGGCGTCTCCGGCGTTGCGGAAGGAAGGCTCCACATCGTGTCCGCACGACATTGTCAGCAGGTCGCGCACGGTCATGGCCTTCAGCTGTCCGCTCTGTTCGGCAGGAAGCTTGTCCGGGAAAAAGCTTACGATCTTGTCGGTCAGAGCCAGCTTCCCCTCACCGATGGCCAGTCCGACAGCAGTGGCGGTGAACGTCTTGCTCACCGAGTGGAGCACATGCGGCACGCTGTCTGCTCCTTGGCTCTGCCAGTGGCTGTAGACGACCTGCCCGTCCTTGATAATCATCACGCTGTGGATGTCCATAGAGTCGCGGGCTGCCTGCCCGAAGAATCGTTCCATCGCCGAAGCCACGCTGTCGGTGGTTTCCGCACGCGGCAGGTCGATTGTCTCTGCCGAGTCCTTCACGTTGCTCTTACATGCCGCAAGTGCCACCAGCACAAGAGCGGCCAGAATCGTTTTTCTCGTCATCATAAAGATTTTGGTTGGCATATTCATAAACATTATTAATAATTGATACAAATATACGCACTATTAGGCAATAATTGTTATTTTTGTCCTTAGATTTAAATGTTTTTATTACAACGGTATGGACAGAAGAGAATTCATCAAGAAGACTGCGGCAGCGGCAGCAACTGCTGCGATTACGACCCCCGCGATGGCTATGCTTACAAACGCTGGGCAGACAGGATTGGCGGGCGGAGAAGCAGAACAAGCGGAAGGGGCGGCAAGGGCTGACGGTCAGGCGCCGAAGGTGTTGTTGGTCAACGGTAGTCCCAGACGCGACGGCAACACGTTCTGCTGTCTGCAGGAGATAGAGACGCAGCTGCAGAAGCACGGACTGCGGACGGAGATCGTGCAGATAGGAACGAAACCCGTGCGCATGTGCGTAAACTGCGGTGGCTGCAGGCGCAACAACGGAGCAGGATGTGTGTTCACGGACGACCTTTGCGCCGCGCTCACAGAGAAGATGAAAGAGTGTGACGCGCTCGTTGTGGGTACTCCCGTTTACTACGGTCAGCCCAACGGCGGCATCCTCTCCCTGATGCAGCGGCTGTTCTTCTCGGCAGGCCATCTGGTGCAGAACAAGCCTGCGGCAGCCGTAGCCGTATGTAGGCGCGGTGGAGCCACTGCCACTCTCCAGACTATGAACATGATGTTCGAGATGATGAACATGCCGGTGGTCACCTCACAATACTGGAACATTGCCTACGGCGCCGGAAAGGGCGAGGTGAAGCTCGACACCGAAGGCATGCAGACCATGCGGACGCTTGCCACGAATATGGCCTGGCTGCTGGAGAAGATTCATGCCGGCGGCAAAACCGCTCCCGAGCGGGACGAGCAACATGTGTTTATGAACTTTATCAGATAAGTGGTTCCAACGATGAGAAAAAGAGCGATTGCGTTTGTCGTGTTGTCTGTCCTGGTGGCTGCTGCCGCCTTCGGACAGGGCGCAGGAACAATCCATAAGCGGGTGCTCACCGGCGGCTGGCAGTTCATCCGTCAGGACCTGGCGGGCGTCTGGGAGGCTGTGCGCCCCGTGGTGGCGGGCAAGCCCGAGTCGGTGCCTCTGTGGCAGGAGGTGACGCTTCCCCATTGTTTCAATGCCTTCGACGCGGTGGACCCCTATCGGAACTACTATCAAGGCGCTGGCTGGTACCGCACGGAGCTGGCGATTGACAACCGGCGTGCCGACGGGCGCGTGCTGCTGCATTTTGCCGGTGCCGGACAGAAGACCGATGTGTATGTGTACACGCGGAAGGTAGGCTCGCACGTGGGCGGCTATGACGGCTGGACGGTGGACATGACCGACGCCGTGAGGGAGTTTGCCGCTACGGAGGTGTGCCGCGAGCGCTACGGGGGCAGAGTGCCTGTGGTGGTGCGCTGCGACAACGGCCGCGACACGGAGATGATTCCGTCGGACATGTCGGACTTCAACCTTTATGGCGGCCTGTACCGGGAGGTGACGCTGGAGTATGTGCCGGCGACGTACATCAGCCACATGCGCGTGGATGCGGCAGGTCGGAAGGTGGCGGTAAGTGCCGAAATCGGAGGCAGCTGCGAGGGTGCCACGCTCTCGCTGGTGGTGAAGGACCCGCAGGGCAACGTGGTGGCGAGGAAGACCGAGGCGCTGCAGGGGAGCGACGCGCGGATGGACATCGAGGTGAGGAAGCCCGTGGTGTGGGATGTGGATGCGCCCCGGCTCTACACGTGTGAGCTGACCGTGGGCAACAAAGGCGAAGAGCACCGGATGGAGCGACGGTTCGGCTTCCGCTCGTACGAGTTTAAGGAGCACGGTCCCTTCGTGCTGAACGGCCGCAGGCTGCTGTTGCAGGGAACCCACCGCCACGAGGATCATGCCGGCGTGGGTGCCGCGATGACCGACGGGCAGATAGTCGCCGAGATGTGTCAGATAAAGGAGATGGGCGCCAACTTCATCCGGCTGGGCCATTACCAGCAGTCGGAGCGCGTGCTGCAGCTGTGCGACTCGCTGGGTATCCTGGCGTGGGAGGAGATTCCCTGGTGCCGCGGCGGTCTGGGCGGGGAAAAATACCGCGAGCAGGCGCGGCGGATGCTCCGCAACATGATCCGGCAGCATGCCCACCATCCCTCAGTGGTATTGTGGGGACTGGGCAACGAGAACGACTGGCCGGGCGACTTCGAGCACTTCGACAAGGACAGCATACGGGCGTTCATGAGCGAGCTGAACGACATAGCTCACCACGAGGACCCGCTCAGGAAGACTTCTATCCGTCGGTGCGACTTCTGTAGCGACGTGGTGGATGTCTACTCGCCCTCGATCTGGGCAGGGTGGTACAGCCGCTCGTTCCGTGACTTCAGCGAGATGGTGGGCGAGGCAATAGGGAAGTTCCCCCGCTTCTTCCACGCCGAATGGGGCGGTGACAGTCATGCGCGGCGGCATAGCGAGCGCGACTACCGTGAGATGATACAGGCCGACAAGAACGGCGACTGGACGGAGACGTATATCGTGAGGCTGTTCGACTGGTGTCTGAAAGAGCAGCTGCAGATGCCGAACCTGACGGGCGGCGCCTTCTGGACGTTCAAGGACTTCTCGACGCCGCTGCGGCCCGACAACCCGGTGCCGTATGTCAACCAGAAGGGTGTCGTGGAGCGCGACGGCACACCCAAGGAGAGCTACTACGTGTTCCAGTCGTATTGGACGAAGAAGCCCATGCTGCACATCTACGGTCACACGTGGCCCGTGAGATGGGGACGGCCTGGCGAGGAGAAAGAGATACTGGTCTACTCGAACTGCAAGGAGGTGGAGCTGTTTGTGAACGGCAAGTCGCAGGGCGTCAGGAAACGCGACGTCAGGGACTATCCCGCCTGCGGCCTGCATTGGAACGTGGTGCTCAACGAAGGCGGGAACAGCATCCGCGCGGTGGCAAAAGGCACAACGGGCATGCTGACCGACGAGATAAGGCAGGAATACCAGACAGCCCCGTGGGGCGAGCCGGCTGCCATTGAGGCGAAGGTGGTCCGCGACGAGGCGCAGGACTGTTCGCGGATAGATGTGCAGCTGGTCGACAAGAATGGCGTCAGGTGTCTGGACGCCGCCAACTGGCTCACGTTCGAACTGGCTGGCGACGGCACTCTGATAGCCGACATGGGTACCGCAACCGCGTCGCGCCGCGTGCAGGCATATAACGGCAGGGGAAGCATCCGCGTGAGGCATCAGGGCAAGGCCGTTGTGGCAGTTAAGTCGCCCGGTATTCCCACTAGGATGGTTACAATTAATAGTTAACAGAGAAGGAGTTTCAGGGGCGCGGCGAGCCGCAGTTCAGAGTTCAAATGCGCTATGCGCGTTTATGTTTTAAAGATGGGAGAAATGGGGTGAATGGGATTGATGGGGAGTTATGGAAACTCACGCCTCGCAGACTATTGTCCTGCAACTCCCTGCAACTCCTTGAAACTCCTTGAGTTCTTGAACTCCTTGAACTCCTTGAACTCCTTGTAACTCCTTGTCTCCTTACTCCTTAATCCCGCATCAGCGTATTCTCTCGTAGTCGAAAAGGTCGACGTCGAGGTATCCGCCCTTGCGCTTCGTGGAATAGCAGAAGATGGCATAACGGGTGCCCATGAAGAGCAGACGGTAGTCGAAGCGCATCTGATAGTCGGGACCCAGTCGGGTCCATTCTTTTCCGTCGAGGCTGTACCAGCATGTGGCGATGTCGCGATGGAGGTTGAAGTCTGCGTCGATGCGCAACCAGACAACGGGCTGCGAGAATGTGGCACTCTCCCTGACGGTCTCGTCGACACGCTCCACCTTCTTGACATCATTGGAGAGGCTGACCACCTGCTCCGACATCGTGAGGCTGTAGCGCTTGCCGCTCTTCTGGACGGTGAGCACGCCGCTGTGGCCATTGAAGACGCAGAAGCCTGCCCGGTCGCCGTCGCGCAGGTGCGACACGTCGAGCTTAACCGTGGCGCTACACTTCGGGCCTTCCATCCGCTGCGAGAGGGTGTTGGGCGCGAGATAGAGATTCTCCACCACGCGGTTGGTCTTGAGGCGCAGATAGCCGGGGCGCTCGGAAAGCGACCATGCGGCGTCGATGGGGTTGTGGTTCCATTGCCAATGCAGGTCGAGACGGTCGTTGCTGAAGTCGTCGCTGACGGTAATGAACTGTGGCGTCTGTCCGGTCTTCACGGGTCGCATGCGCGGAGGGATGATGCCCTCCTCGTCGCCCAGCATCGGCCAGCCGTCGAGCCAGCGGCAGGGCATGAGCGTGATGACGCGCCCTACGCCCCCACGGTCCTGGAAGATGACTCCGTACCAGTCGCCGTCTTCCGAGTCGACGATGGTTCCCTGGCCGGCATAGGGGAATCCGCCCATTGGCGACTGCATGATGACATTCTTCTCGTAGGGTCCGCGGATATTGTCGGAGCGGTAGCACACCTCTCTTCTGTAACGGCCGGGAGCCCATACCTGCGAGATCATGAGCAGGTAGTACTTGCCGTTGTGCTTCACCATTCGCGAGCCCTCGAGAAGGCCTTTCTCGTCGGCCTCACGCTGGAACAGCTGGCACTCGGAACCCGGAATGACGCCCTGCAGGTCGCTGGTGAGCTCGCACATGCGGCCCGTCTCGTAGATAACATACACGCGCCCGTCGTCGTCGAAGAGCAGGGAACTGTCGTGAAAATGGGGCAGTCGGCTGACCAGCGTCCACGGTCCGGCAGCATCGTCGGCGGAGTAGATGTAGGAGCGTCCCATCGGGCCTCCCTCGTTGGGCGCGAAGAGGACGTAGAACTTCCCGTTGTGGTATTTCAGCGATGTGGCCCATTGGCCGCGCCCGTAGACGGTTCCCTCAAGCAGATCGTAGCGGGGCGAGTCGGTAAAGCGGTCGCACACGTAACTGGCTATCTCCCAGTTCACCAGGTCTTTCGACTTCATGATGGGAACGCCTGGCACGAGGTGCATGGTGGTGGTGACCAGATAGAAGGTGTCGCCCACGCGGATGATGTCGGGGTCGGGGGTGTCTGCCCAGATAACGGGATTGTCGACGGTCTCATATTTCTTCATTTGTGGCCAAGCCTGCAAGGCGATGCAGCAGCCGAGGATGATAGCTGAAATGCGGATTCTCATATTGTTTAGTTATTAAAGAAAAAGATGCGGACACATAGTTTGTGGGTGAGTACGAAATGCATAAAGATGCTATGCTGAGGGTAAAAGCAGAATAGACGTTGCTCTTTCCGCTCTTGTCAGGATGCCATGAGGCAGATGAGGAGGACCAGAATGAGGATGATCAGCAGGGAAATCAGGCTCATGTATTTGTTCTGCCTGTTGCTGAACTGGTATTCCGTCGGGTCGGGTGGGGGCATACTCCCTTGTCCCCTTGGGGGAATGCCCATTGGGGCGCTTGGAGGCATGCTCCCTGGCTCCCTGGGGGGAGTAGGCATGTCGGGAGAGGACTGCTGGCTGGAAATGTCGTGCAGGTCGGGAGAGGTAGAGCTCATACGGTTGCGGAGTGAGGATAGTTGATGAGGTCTTTGATGATTTCGCCACCAATGGCGAGGCCTGCCGCAGGGGGTACGAAAGCGTTGCTGGCAGGGATGGCACGCCGTCTGCCGTCAGCCGGAGGTGTCTCTCCCTCGGCATAGGAGAGTGGCGTTTCCTCGCTGTAGACGACCTTCAGGGAGGGAATGCCGAGCTGGCGCAACTTCTTGCGGATGACCTTTGCCAGCGGGTCGATTTGCGTCTTGTTGATGTCGGCAACGCGGAAGGCGGTAGGGTCCATCTTGTTGGCTGCTCCCATGCTGCTGATGATGGGAACATGAAGTTCGTGACAGCGGCGTATGAGCTCCAGCTTGGCTGCGACGGTGTCGATGCAGTCGGCCACGTAAGAGAAGGAGGTAAGGTCTATCTCGTCGGCATTCGACGGCAGGTAGAACATCTGCAGGGCCGTAACCCGGCAGTCGGGGTTGATGTCACGGATTCGCCCTGCAACCACGTCGACCTTATACTGGCCAACGGTGGAGTGCAGGGCGATAATCTGACGGTTGATATTGGAAATGTCTACCCGGTCGTTGTCGATGACAGTAATGGCTCCCACGCCACTACGAGCCAGTATCTCGGCCACATAGCCACCCACGCCTCCTACGCCAAAGACTGCCACGTGGCTGTCGTTCAGGGTCTGCATGGCCTTACGGCCTAAGAGGAGCTGCGTGCGTGAGAACGGCATGGGCGAGGGAGCGTCGGAATCAAATATCGGAATAGCTGACAGAGGCGTAACTGACCTCAATGTAGTTGTCGACGGTGAAGCTGGAGATGATGAACATCATTTGCAGTTTCTTGGTTTTCTCGTCGACCATACCCTGTGAGGCGAAGCTATAACCGCCTATGTCGACCGACTCGGTGAAGTTGATAACAGCCTGATGCTCCTTTCCGCCATAATTGAGGGTAAACTCCAGCTTGCGGTTGTTGGGGATGATATAGAAGAACTTATTGCTGGCCCCCGTGGTATTGTTGGTGATGTTCCAGAAGTCTTTCATATTCACCACCATCGGCATGTCTTCCTTAGCCTCTAATGCCTCGCGGAGCTCTTGACTGCCCTCGCCCTTGATATAGTTCTTCAGAATGGAGACGGGGAATTCTGAGAAGGTAACTTTCTTGTCGAGACTTACCGTACAGGGCGTGCTGACCGTGGCAGAGTCTTGTTTTCCCTGCTCGTTCTGGAAGAATACTTTCAGGTTGCCCAGGTGATAGCCTGAGAAGGTAGACAGATAGTTGGAAATCTCGGCCTCCGTCATGAGGGCAGGGACGATCTCGTCCTCGTCATCATCGCTATTTAGACATGAGGTGAGGGTGAATGCTGAGATGCTGAGCCAAGCTAGCAACATCATAAAACGTGTTGTTTCTTTCATTTTCAATTCTCCTTGTTTTTATACACTTGTTTAGTGGATAAACACATAAACGCAGAAAACCTTGCACGGGAAATCAGATTTTTTTGCTTTCCGTGCGCAGCAGGTTCATGAATTCCTGTCGTGTCTTTGCCTGGTTGAAGGCTCCGCTGAACTCACTCGTGGTCGTGATAGAGTTTTGTTTCTCCACACCACGCATCTGCATGCACATGTGCTTGGCCTCGACGACGACCATCACGCCGAGCGGCTTGAGCGTGTCCTGGATGCACTCCCTGATCTGCAGGGTCATACGCTCCTGCACCTGCAGCCTGTGGCTGAAAATGTCGACGACACGGGCAATCTTAGAGAGCCCCGTGATGTAACCGTTGGGGATATAGGCGACATGCACCTTGCCGTAGAAGGGCAGCATGTGGTGCTCGCAGAGCGAGAAGAAGTCGATGTCCTTCACGATGACCATGTGTGAGTAGTCTTCCTTGAACAGGGCGTCGGTGAGCACCTTGTGGGCGTCCATAGCATAGCCGCGCGTGAGCACTTGCATGGCTTTGGCGACGCGCATGGGTGTCTTCAGCAGTCCTTCGCGGGTGGAGTCTTCTCCGAGTAGTTTAAG
Source organism: Prevotella sp. (assembly GCA_016291595.1). Taxonomy (GTDB): domain Bacteria; phylum Bacteroidota; class Bacteroidia; order Bacteroidales; family Bacteroidaceae; genus Prevotella. The sequence goes on along the minus strand of JAEEXN010000087.1, from coordinate 3,759 downwards.
TATGCTTTCGTAATGGGATGCGAGTTCCTCAAGTCCCTCGCGGTAGTCTATTTCCGGATTCATGATTTGATAAATAATGTATGATGAAGACATGAACAGCATCCCCGCTATTGATTCAAAGGAGGAACAAAGGGGCGGGGCGTCTGATGCTGTATTAACTCTTGATATTCAGTCGAAGTTGGTTCCCTGTAGTCTTTTAATACTGTACGCTAATTTTCCCCTTCACGATACAGGCCTGTTTGTAGCCCATAGCCTTTACATTTCGCAGCACACGGCTGGCCTCCTCGTAGGTCTTGAAGTTTCCGACACGGCACTTCCATTGTGGTGAATAGAAATGCACGTACACAGGGAGCTCGGGGTATTTCATCTTAATGCTTCGTCCGGCCTGCTCGGCTTTCAGCTTGTCTTCGCGGGAGTTGCCTCCTGCAAATGCCTGCACCCGGAAGCCGTTGATTCTGTAACTGTGGCGAGGCACTTTCTTGCTCATGTCGATGGGTGCCGTAACCGTCTCGCCATTCTCGTCTATGATTTGGCGGGGAGCCTCGCCTGTGACTGGTCTTGCTTCTATAGGTTTAGGTGTGGTCGGTGTAGGAACGGTATCGTTCTTGGCAACGGGAGCGGTGGGGGTAGTTGCGGCAGGAGCCGGGGGCGTGGTCACCAGTTTCTTTCCGTTCACCAAGTCCTCAATGGCCTTGCTTTGCGTGATGGTCACCTTTCCCTCACCTTTCTTCTGTTGTTGAACTTGTGTGGTAAATGTCTGGGCAGAAGAGGTGATAAATGACAAATGAGAAGCGAGAAGCAGCAGCACGATTCTTGGCCACCACCCCAACTGGGTAAATATCGTTGTTTTACACATAATTATATCTCCTTTTGTTTTGTTTCACTAATCATTCGTCATTTATCACTCAAAATATGCCATTCTCTTATTTCCAAGCGTCGATGATGCCCTTGAAGTCTGCGCACTTCAGCGAGGCGCCGCCAATGAGGCCGCCGTCGATGTCGGGTTTGGCAAACAACTCAGGAGCATTGCTGGCCTTGCAAGAGCCACCGTAGAGGATGGTGGTGTCGTCGGCAACAGCCTGGCCATATTTCTCGGCGATGATGCTACGGATATAGGCGTGAATCTCCTCAGCCTGGTCGGCGGTAGCGGTCTTGCCTGTTCCGATAGCCCAGATGGGCTCGTAAGCGATAACGATCTTGCGGAAATCCTCCTCAGAAAGGTTGAACACGCTGCCTTCGAGCTCTGCCTTCACAACCTCGTTCTGCTTGCCAGCCTCGCGCTCTTCCAGGCTCTCGCCGATGCAGAAAATGACCTTCAGGTCGTTCTTTTGTGCGAGCAGCACCTTCTCTTTCAGAATCTCGGGAGTCTCCTTGTAGTACTCGCGACGCTCAGAGTGACCCAAAATAACGTACTGGGCACCTGTTGACTTTACCATCTCGGCACTTACCTCACCCGTGAAAGCACCCTTTTCCTTGTCGGCGCAGTTCTCAGCACCCAGGCCGATGATGTCCTGGTCGAGGAACTGGGCGATAGAGGCCAGGTGGATGAACGGTGTGCAAATGACAACACCGCAGTTGGGCTTGTCTGCCTTCAATGTCTCATTCAACTCCTTAGCGAGAGCGATACCATCCTGCAGGTTCATGTTCATTTTCCAGTTACCTGCTACAATTTTCTTTCTCATTTCTTTTTCCTTTAAAAATTTAAATATCTAATGATGTTGTTTCTTCTGTTTTCTCCGAGGGGGTGTCCGTAGCGTTGTCGGGCGTTGCCTCCCCGTTGCTGTTACCGGGCGTCATGTCGGGTGCAGCCTCCCCGTTGCTTTCAGCCTGTGGCTTGTTCTTTTCCTCCTTGACCCGACGGAGCAGTCGCTTGCGCCTAACCCATTTGGTCCATGCCCATAGACGGTCGGCAACCGTGAGCAGGAACAGCGGGAGAACAAACCAGATGACTACCCGCAGGATTTTTTCTGCCACCGACTTTTCCGTCATCTTCCCGATGGGCTGACGCTCCAGGGGGACGGATGCCTTTGCCGGTTCGATGACTGGCAGGTTGTTGTGGCTCCATTTCTGAATGATGGTCCCGTCCTTGATAAGCAGCAAGCCCGGATTGCTCCGGATGATGGTCTTCAGCGTGGTCTCATCGGTAATGCAGAACGGATACTCGGCACCCGTAAGATCCTGCCATTGCAAAATGGCCTTCTCAGAACTGGCGGTCAGACAATAGAACTTGTAGCCGTTTTCCTCAGCATACTCGTACAGCTGGTCGATTCGTCCGAAGTTGCTGTCGCTCGCTTTCTCCAGATGCGGCGAGATGAGCAGGAATGTGTAGCTCGTGTTGGCCAGCACCTCCTCGGTAATGTCATCGTCAGTCTCGGCTACCTGGATAGAGAAGTCGTGGATGGGTGGTACATATCCTTCGGCAGTCTGTACCGTCTTGCTGTCGACAAACGTCCAAGTGGAGTCGGGATAGTTGTCGAGTGTAAACTCCTTGCGTTCTCCGTCCTTCTCCAGGATGAATGTCGTTTCGAACTGCGGCTGCTCAGCTCCCTCGGGGATTTCCATTCCCTTCTTGATGTTGGCTCCCACGTGGTAAGGGCGGAAGTCGAACTGGGGCAGGTCGTAGAGGCTCCATAGGCTAGAGAGCAGGATGAACACAAACGTGAAGTTGATGACAATCCATTGGTTGCTCTCCGAAATGAAGCGTACCATCTTCAATGGCCAGCGGGCAATGACGACAGCACATGCCAACAGGATGACGTTCTTTCCGAATGTCTGCCAGTTGGTCAGGATGACGGCATCGCCGAAGCATCCGCAGTCCTTCACAGGATTTGCCAATGCCAGCCACAAGGTAACGGCCGTCATGAAACACATGAGAAGCAGGGCCAGCCTTGAGCTTACGCGGCGATGAATGGCGAACAGAAGGAAGATTCCTAAGCTAAACTCCAGGGCAGAGAGTAGCACGGAGGCTCCTAATGTTACCATGTCGGACACATATTCTCCCAGATGCAACGCACCCAGATAGTCCTGTATCTTATATTGCGTTCCCAGCGGGTCGATGGCTTTCACGTAGCCAGAGAAGATAAAAGTAAGTGCCACGACCAGGCGGCAAACATTAATCAGTATCTTCTTTGCGCTCTCCATCTCTATACCCTTATTTCTTACTCACTCAGCTTAATAACCCCAAACACGGCGTAGTTGATGATGTCCATGTAGTTGGCGTCAATGCCCTCCGATACGAGGGTCTCTCCGCCCAGGTCCTCAATCTCCTTGATGCGCTGGATCTTGGTCAGAATGAAATCCGTATAGCTGCTGACACGCATCGACCGCCACGCCTCGTTGTAATCGTGGTTCTTCTTCAGCATGAGCTGCAGCGCCTCTTGGGCAAAACGGTCGTAGAGCGTCATAGCCTCCTCGTTACTCATGTCCACCTCGTCGACAAATCCGTGGTCCAACTGAATAAGTCCCACGATGCCGTAGTTGATGAGCGCGACGAACTCCGGTCTGATGCCTTCGCCCACCAGCGATTCTTTCTTGATCTCCAGCGAGCGGATGCGCTTGGCCTTGATAAACAGCTGGTCGGTCAGCGACGACGGGCGCAGGATACGCCACGACGCACTGTAGTCGTGCAGTTTCTTCTCAAACAGAGTCCGGCACTCGTTCATCACCTGTTTGAACTGGTCTTCGGTATTGATAGATGTCGTAGACATGATTATTCTTTCTGTAATAACGCCGCAAAGTTACTAAAAATCTGAGTAAGTG
>JAEEXN010000086.1 GCA_016291595.1 Prevotella sp. | reverse complement strand
CTTAATGTCACAAAGTCACATGTCACAAAGTCCCAAAATCGAAATAATTAATGAAATAAATAGTCGGAAGGTGCTTAATGTCACAAAGTCACATGTCACAAAATCACAAAATCGAAAAACTAATGAAATCAAAGGGACTGTCCCTCCGATTTTCTGACACACAGCTTGCATTATTCTGAATTCGCCGGACTCACGTTATAGTAATAATAAATCTGCTGTCGCCTACTTCAAGGCCAGTCCATGGCTGCGCCCAATCTTCTCGTATTCGGCGGCGACATAACGGTCCAGCCAGTCGTAGTATTCCTTCAGCTTGCCGCTATCCACCTTTCCTTTCTTGAAGAACTGTTGCTGCAGCTTCTCGCCCCGCTTCACAATCTCGTCTTCTACGGGCTGAATCTGTTGCATGATACCCGTGCCGGCCTGGTTGATGAGTCGTCCCAGACGGATATAGTTCTGTCCATCGCTATATTCCAATGGCCAGATGTAGCTCTTAAAGATGGTAGCCCAGTCGACCAACAGACAGCGTCCCTCGTCGTTACGACGCACACACAACGGCAGCTCGGTAGCCTTGGCAGTCCAAATAGGCACCGTTACCGTAGCCAGCGGACTCGATATACAGGTCCAGCCGGTGGTGAGCAGCGGGTTCTCGCCAGGCCGAACGCCCTGTACCATATAAGCCGATGCGGTGGTATAGCGTGGAATAAAATCGCAGAAATAGGCAATATCCTCGGCCTGCTCGTTGGCAGGCATCTGGTCGTAGAGATTCACTTTCGTCATACCATGTTCCATACAACGCGCCATTTTCAGCAGGGTACGCCAGCTGATGTTCTTCTGCTGGTAGGCATTCTCAAGCACCTCAACGGCCTTGTTGTAACGTGAGAAGCCCTTGCCCTCAGCCATCTCACCGCTCATGCTGAAGTTGGAGCGCACGATATAGCCGTGAGGAGCCACCGTGGGGTCGTCGGCATCGTATTTCTTATAGCCCAGATGACCGCACTCGAAGTATGCCACATGGCCCTGTGCGTCCATCACACCATAGTTGCTGCCATACGAGAAATACTTCATCTCGGCAATCATGGCCTCAAACTCATCGACCGTGGCACAACGCTCCAGCGCCCAGCACATGATGTTTCCGCGGCGCAACGGGTTGTCGGTCTTCTGCTCCATATTATAAGAGGTAGAGTTCATCACGGCCAATCCCACCTCATTTTGTCCATACATCACTCCACGGTCGGTCTTGTCCTCAATGGGAACGACGGCAATCCAGGCGTATCGCGCCGTATCACCGCTGACATAGACATTCTTAATGCGGCTGCTGTCGCGATTCTTGAGCATCAACGGACGCCCGTCGACGGTGTATTTACCACTAACGATGGCGGTAGTGCATGCCGTAGCTCTGGGCATCAGACCGAGCAAGGCTATCAGGAAGATAAGTCCGGTTTTCTTCATGGCTATTGATGGTTTGATTGTTATGATGCAAATATAATCAATAAAAAGGTTATTTGCAACTATTCCAGGACATTTGGGATAGATTGTCCCAGCTTTGGGAAAACTTTTCACAACAACTTCTGTCCCCTCCCCTATAAAAAAATTGTCTAAAACTTGTATCTTTCACAAAAAAGGCATATTTTTGCATTGTCAAACTATAAGAGCATATACTTACCCACGGACTTTAATAGACTTACAAATGAGGAAGACGGTTATACATATCCTGTTTTTGACCATGCTACTGCTTGTCTCCTGTCAGCAGCAAGGTTTTCATGCGCCATCCTCATCTGAAAACGATAGCATTCTTAACCTCTCTTATATTAATAAGGTATACAACCATGATCCCTCACAGGCACTTCTGTTGGTAGACAGTGCCGAACAACAAGGAATATTCCCCTCATGGCAGGCCGACAGTCTGCGCGCAAAGATGTGTCTTGACGGTTATTACGACCTGAACCGCAGCATCGAGTATGCCTTACGGGCATTGAACAACGATTCTGTGTACTCGAATGACCAGCGCCATCTCAACATGCTGGTTCTCGTTTCGCAGATTGAGGTCAGTCTGGGACGATACTCTGAGTGCATACAGTTCAGTGATGACGGCTATGCGCTGGCCGAACAACTGAAAGACGACTATTCGGCCTGCCGTCTGATGGTGAACGCCGGCTACAGCATGTATGTCCTGAAGGAGAAGGCAAAAGGACTCGACTATTTGCTACGGGCACAAAAGGAACTGTCGAAAGCTACCCAGCTACAGCCGCTACGCACACTATCCTACTGCTACGGTCAGCTGATGAACTGCCTCTGGCTCGACAATACCGACGAGGCCATCCGCTACGGAAAGATGCGCGAAGCGCTCCTCGACAGCATAGAGCAGCACATCTCTCCCCTTCCTGACGGCTACCTGGACACGCAACGGGCACTGACATTCTGCAAGATGGCTGACTTCTACGCACAGAAAAAAGACTTCAAGCAGGCTCGCAATTACGAGCAGAAGTTTATGGAGACCAACCTTTCCAGCACGGCCCGAGGCAACCAGCTCATCTTGGATTACTATTGCACCATAGGCGATTTCCCGCGTATTCAGCAGACTTTCCACAAATCACTACCCTACTGGGCACATAAGGACACATTCTGCACGCGCTATGCCAGTGTGCTGGGCATGCTGACCAAGGCTTGCCAGAAACAGGGAATGATGCAGAAAGCACTCGACTACCGCACCCGACAGGTGCGTATCAAGGACAGTCTGCTCGTCCGCGAGAACGAGAATGAGGCCATACGTCTCTCGGCCATATACCAGACTCACGACAAGGAGATTGCCTTGGAGAAGAAACATGCCGAGGCCCGCCACTACCTGCTTCTGGCCTGTGCTGCCACCGCCCTGTTCCTGCTGGCCTGTGCGTTTGCCGTCTATTACTATCGGCAGCAAATACGCATGTTCCGCAAAAACAGACTGCTCATCAGTCAGATGGATGCCATCAGCGAATACCAAAAGCAGATGGATGAAAAAGGTGAGGATGTCAGAAGCATGCGGAAGGAAACAAACGCCGGACACACAACCCCTGGACAGACAGCTGCAGAAGAACCTCCAGTGAGCAACCCCGCAACAAACAACGATACCTCTGCCACAGACGCCCCATCACAACCGCCATTGTCGCAATCTGGCCAACGCAGGTCGCAGCAGGTACAGATGTTCCGCGTGCTAATAGACGAGGAACAGGCCTATCTGCAGCCCGACTTCAGCCGTGAGAAACTGCAGCAGATGATGAATGTCAGCAAAAACAGCCTCACGCCCATACTGCACGAGGCTCTCGGCGATGTGGCCAATCTCTCCGATTACATCAACAGCAAGCGAATTACGTACGCCTGCCAGCTGTTGCGCCAACAGCCGCAGATGACTATCGACAGTATTGCCCTCGACAGCGGTTTTTCCACCACCCGTAACTTCCGACGCTGTTTCAAGTCGCAAACAGGCATGTCGCCCGCCGAATACCGCGAGTCCATGTTTGCCGACAAAGCCCAACAGGAAGAAGACTAAACAAAGAGGTCATAAGCAGTTACACCATTGCATGTAACCCACGACTCGCAACAAGATACTCCCTACTCAATATTCTTTCCATCATACCGTCAATTTTGGCACAAACAGCCATTGTTGAAAGTACAATCAGGCACATTTTCAGACCACTAATTTCCCAAAGAGGACTAAAAGTTTACAAGTGGCTGATTTGTTATCGAATTATGATTTGTTATGTTAAAAATATTAAAATTTGGCACATTTGTCCGCATTTGTGAAAAATTGTCACTACTAAATAATAAGTATATTTTACTTTTTTTGTATATTTGCAAAAGAAAACCACAACGAGAGTACTAGATTATCAGTATTATTTGCGGAGAGGAACTTTTTTTTATTAACAAAACCTAAATAGTCTATGAAGAAAAAGCTATTGACTCTTTTAGCCCTGCTATTCTTCTTTACAGGAATGGTATCGGCTCAGACATTGGTCAGTGGTACCGTTGTTTCTGCAGATGATGGAGAACCAATTATCGGTGCCTCTATCCGTCTGGTAGGAACCAGCCTTGGTGCTGTGACTGATGTAGACGGAAAGTTTACCATTACACTTCGTCAGGGAGTTACGAAGATCACCGTCTCTTATGTGGGATACACCACACAGACCGTGACCATCAAGCCCAACATGAAGATTGTGCTTACTCCAGACTCCAAAACCATCGAGGAAGTGGTGGTAACAGGTATGCAACGCGTGGACAAGCGCCTGTTTACGGGTTCTACCTCGAAAGTAAACGCCCAGGAGGCTAAGATTGACGGTATCGCCGATATCTCGCGCTCGCTGGAAGGCCGTGCCGCCGGTGTGAGCGTGCAGAACGTGACAGGTACCTTCGGTACAGCTCCGAAGATCCGCGTGCGTGGTGCCACCTCTATCTATGGTAGCTCTAAGCCGCTGTGGGTGGTCGACGGTGTGATTCAGGAAGATGTGGTAGACGTTGATGCCGACGCGCTGTCATCAGGTGATGCCGAGACGCTGATCTCGAGCGCCATCGCAGGACTGAACGCCGACGACATCGAGTCGTTCCAGATTCTGAAAGACGGTTCCGCTACATCTATTTATGGTGCCCGCGCCATGGCAGGTGTGATTGTCGTCACCACGAAGAAAGGACAGCAAGGTACAGCCCGCATCAATTACACGGGTGAGTACACCATGCGATTGATTCCGAGTTACTCGACGTTCAACATCATGAACTCGCAGGACCAGATGTCTATCTATCAGGAACTGCAGCAAAAGGGTTATCTGCTCTACGCAGGAACATCCAACGCATCAAGCAGTGGTGTCTATGGAAAGATGTACCAGCTGCTCTCACAGTACAACGAGTCCAGCGGTCAGTTCGGTCTGGCTAACACGCCGGAGGCCAAGGCTGCTTATCTGCGTGATGCTGAATATCGCAACACCGACTGGTTTAACGAGCTGTTCAGCACATCCATCATGCACAACCACTCTATCAGTATCTCTGCCGGTACCGACAAGGTACAGTACTACGGCTCACTGAGTGCCATGTTCGACCCGGGATGGACAAAGCAGAGTAAGGTAGAACGCTATACCGCCAACCAGAATGCCACATTCAAGTTGTCGAAGAAAGTATCGCTCAACTTGATTGGTAACGCATCGTTCCGTAAGCAGCGCGCTCCTGGTACGCTGGGACAGTCGACCAACGTGGTGACCGGTGAGGTATCGCGCGACTTCGATATCAACCCGTATTCTTATGCGTTGAACACCTCACGCGCCCTTGACCCCAACGTGTTCTACACCCGCAACTACGCTCCGTTCAACATCCTGCACGAGTTGGACAACAACTATCTGGACGTGAACGTTGCCGACTTCCGTATGCAAGGCCGCCTGAACTACAAGCCCATCACCAAGGTGGAGCTGAGCGTTCTGGGCGCCGTGAAATACTCAGCCACCTCGCGCGAGCATTATATATTGGATAACTCCAACCAGGCAATGGCATTCCGTGCAATGGATACATCTACCATTCGCGAGAACAACTCGCGCCTGTACGAGGATCCTGACAAGCCATACGATCTGCCCATCTCAGTCATGCCTTACGGTGGTATCTTCGAGCGCAGAGACAACAGTATGTTCGGATGGGACTTCCGTGCCAGCGCACAGTATAACGATGTCTTCAACCAAGACCATATCGTCAACATCTACGGAGGTATGGAGACCAACTCTTACGACCGCCACGCCACATGGTTCCGCGGCTGGGGTATGCAATACGAAATGGGTGAGGTTGCCAACTACGACTACCATGTGTTCAAGAAAGGACAGGAAGACGGTAGTAACTATTACACCTTGAGCAACAGCCACTCGCGCAGTGCCGCCTTCTTCGCCAATGCCACCTATTCTTATAAAGGCCGCTACACCCTGAACGGAACCTACCGTTACGAGGGTACCAACGGTCTGGGTAAGGCCCGCAGCAGCCGCTGGCTGCCCACATGGAACGTCTCTGCAGCATGGAACATGCACGAGGAAAGCTGGTTCAAGAAACTCGAGCCCGCCTTGTCGCACTTCACGCTGAAAGCATCGTACTCTCTGACTGCCGACCGCCCGGCTGTTACCAATGCCCAGGCCATCATCCGCAGCCAGACACGCTGGCGCTACTTCACCAAGGACAGCGAGACCGAGCTCTACATCTCGAGCATCGCCAACCCAGGTCTGACCTACGAGAAGAAACATGAGCTGAACCTCGGCTTCGAGGCTGGTTTCGTGAACAACCGCATCAACTTCAGCTTCGACTGGTATAAGCGTAACAACTACGACCTGATCGGACGTGCCGACGTTGATGGTACCGATGGTGTATCGAGCAAGAACGCCAATATCGCCGAGATGAAGTCGAATGGTGTTGAGCTCAGTCTCTCGACTACCAACATCAAGACCAAGGACTTCACCTGGAGCACCAGTTTCATCTACTCGCACACTCATAACGAGGTGACCAAGCTGAAGACCACCACCCGTATGTATGCCTTCCTCACCGGTACTGGTTTTGCTCGCGAAGGCTATCCCGTGCGTGGACTGTTCTCTGTTCCGTTCAACGGATTGAACTACGAGGGTCTACCCTCATTCATCAATGAGGACGGTGAGGTTACCGTGACCGGCATTAACTATCAGCTTTCCGACATGGAAAAACTCGGATTCCTGGTTTACGAGGGACCGACCGATCCTACGGACACTGGTTCGTTTGGTAATATCTTCAAGTGGAAGGGTCTGACGCTGAACATCTTCCTCACCTACTCATTCGGTAATGCCATCCGTCTGGACAACTCGTTCAGAAGCAGCTACAGCGATCTCGCATCTATGCCGAAGGAGTTCCGCAACCGTTGGATGGTTCCTGGCGATGAGAACATAACTAATATTCCAACGATTGCTTCACGCCGTCAGAACTGGAACTTGAGCGGACTGAGCTATGCCTATAACGCATACAACTACTCTTCGGTTCGCACAGCGAAGGGTGACTTCATCCGTATGAAGGAGATGTCGCTGAGCTACGAGTTCCCCAAGAAACTGATCCAGCCTATCGGCCTTTACAATCTCTCTTTGAAACTGCAGGCAACTAACCTCTTCCTACTCTATGCCGACAAGAAACTGAACGGACAGGATCCTGAGTTCTTCAACACCGGTGGTGTTGCAGCTCCTCTGCCCAAACAGTTCACACTCACATTGAGATTAGGAATCTAACGAATGGATAGTTGATTAACAATTGAAGCTCATTGAGATTTAAAAATCGAATCATTATGAATACAGATATATATAATAAGATTATTAAGGGTGCACTTGCCAGTCTGCTGCTCTTTGCCCCTTGTTTCTTGACTTCATGCGATGAATTCCTGGATGAGATGCCGGACAACCGTACCACTATCGACAACGAGAAGAAGGTAAAAGACATTCTCACCGGAGCCTATCCCGACCACGAGTACGCTGTGGTTTGTGAGTACTCTTCCGACAATGTGGACGAGTTCAACAACACCAACGGCTCAAGCAACAGATGGTTTATGCAGATGGGACATTGGGAGGATATTACCGAGACCTTCAATGAAGGCCCCAACAACCTCTGGACCAACCACTACGATATGGCCGTGGCTGCAAATATGGCTCTCGAGGGTATTGAGAAACTGGGCGGTCCCATCGACAATCTGCTCACAGAATGTAAGGGTGAGGCGCTCGTCTGCCGTGCATACGCCCACTTCATGCTGGCCAACATTTTCTGTAAGGCCTATGACCCTGCCACCGCAGGCGACATCCTGGGTGTGTATTATCAGTATAACACAGGAACGGAGGTAGGCGTTATCAATCCTCGCGGCAACCTGCAAGAGGTATACGATAAAATTGAGGAAGACCTGCTTGAGGGTCTGCCATTGCTGGGCGACTCCCACTACGACCATCCGAAGTATCACTTCAACAAGAAGGCCGCCTATGCTTTCGCATCACGTTTCTTCTTGTATGCCGGCAAATGGGAAGAGTGCATCAAGTATGCAAACCTTTGTCTGGGCGAAGCACCGAAGACCATGATCCGCGACTGGGTAACCTATGCAACATATGCAACAAGTGGTACGGCCCGTCCGCTGAACTACGTATCAACCGACAACAACTGTAACCTGCTCGTCTCTGCATGCTACTCCCGCCTGGGTACCATGTTCCTGAACTATAACAGCTACAAGCACTTCGCTCACGGTCAGTATATCAATGCCAACGAGACCTTCGGTGCCCAGCACATCTGGGGAAAAGGCTCAAGCGCATACATTGACGGCGGCACCTCTTATTACCCCAGTGGTAACGACCTGGGCTACTGTGTAGCACGCCGTTGTCCCTACCTCTTCGAATATACCGACCCAGTGGCAGGTACAGGTTACACACGCACCATCTTCCCGGCATTCACTGCCGATGACTGTCTGCTGGAGCGTGCCGAGGCATACATCCATCTCAAGCAGTACAACAAGGCTTGCGAGGATATGAACCTCTGGATGCATAACTATACCAAGAACGACACCTTGATTCTGACTCCCGACACGATTCAGAGATTCTACAGCAAAGTTGGTTATTGCTACGAGATTACCGAGGAAGACCAGACGGGTATGGTATCTACCATTAAGAAGCATCTGCACCCTGTTGGTTTCACCATCGAAGCCGAGGGCAGTGTTGACGAGTGCATGTATCAGTGTCTGCTCGATATGCGCCGCATTGAGACTATCCACCGTGGTTTGCGCTGGTTCGACATCAAGCGCTTCGGAATGGAGATCAAGCGCCGCATGATGGAGAACCACGTTCCCGGAACGCTGGTCGACATCCTGAAGTCTGACGATGAGCGCAAGGCTATTCAGGTGCCGCAACAGGCCCGCGATGCCGGCGTAACACCGAATCCACGTTAAGTTGATTTATCGTAACATTTATAACCCGACGTGATATGAAAAAATATATAATCTTTTCAATAGCATTACTGGCAGGAGCGTTCTTCATGACATCCTGCTCGGAGGATGAGCTCAACAAGGAGACTATCATCACCCTCGACAAGGTTGATAAGAATCCTTTCGACGAGTGGCTGGAGGCCAATTTTGTCAACACCTACAACATCGAGGTGAAATATCGTTTCGAGGATATCGAGTCAGATCATAACTACTATGTGATTCCTGCCGAATACAATCAGGCTATCAAGTTGGCCCACATCGTGAAGTATGCTTGTCTGGAGGCTTTCGACGAGGCTGCCGGAATAACATTCACACGTACCAACTTCCCGAAGCTTATCTATATGGTAGGAAACTGGGAGTACCGTAATAACAACACGATGGTGCTGGGTACCGCAGAAGGTGGTAAGAAAATCTTCCTAGCTGGTGTGAACCATGTAAACGAGTACACAATGAGTCGTGCAAACTTGAACCACTACTATCTGAAGACTGTATTCCACGAGTTCACCCATATCCTGAACCAGACAAAGGACTACTCACCCGAGTACAAGCTCATCACCCCGACCACTTATATAGCCGGTGAATGGAGCACGAGCGCCAATAACGTCGCCGAGGTCTATCTGCCCAACGGTTATATCTCTGCCTACGCGCGTCATAGTGCCGGTGAGGACTTTGCCGAGATGTTCTCTATCTACGTGACCAACGACCAAGCCACATGGGACAGTTTCCTGGCATCTGCCGGAGCTGAGGGAGCCAATTTGATTTCAGCCAAGCTCGAAATGGTGAAGAGCTATATGCGTGACTCATGGGGTTTCGACATGGATGAACTGCGCAGCATCGTACTTCGTCGTGAGAATGATGTAGCCAGCCGTAGCATCGACTTGATGGATCTTAGTGTTAACTAACTTAAAGAGAAACGATTATGAAAAAGAACATATTTTATTTGCTTTTCCTGCTTCCGGCACTGATGTTCCAATCGTGTCTGAAAGATCAGGAAGACACCTTCGACGACCTGGCCACTCATCGCCTGACGGAATACAACCAGAAAGCGAAAGACATGCTGATGAGCTCGGAATATGGATGGATATTCGAAATCTTCCCAAAGAACACGCAAGAGTATGGTGGTTATGTCTTTACCTGCAAGTTTGGCGATAAGACGGCTACCATCAGCAGTGAGGCGCTGCCCGGCAAGAATGCCCCCTCAGGTACTGACGAGTGCTTCTACAAGATGAGCTATGAGGACGGCCCGACGCTGATCTTCGATACCTACAGCCCACTCATGCACTATTTTGCCGAGGGTTCCAGTTCAGGCTATCAGGGATACGGTGGCGACACAGAGTATGTAATAGACAGCATTGGCACCAACACCATCAGGGTGCATGGCGCACGCTCGAAGAACAAGTATTATCTCTACCGCCTTACGGTACCTGCCGAGGAGTATCTTGAATCTGTGAAAACATTCCAGACTGAGTATTGGGATCCAGAGAAACAGTCGTACACTTGTATGAAGGGTAATATCAACGGTGAGGAGTTCACTGCTGAGTTCCTGACCAGCCGCCTCATGGAGTTCTCGAAAGGCGCTGAGGGTGAGCTTAAGACAGAGGCTTACACCTACACCCCAACAAGCTTGCGCCTGTATAAGTCGCTTACGGTTGGCGGAGTGAAGATTCGCGAGTTCGCTTACGATCTCACCTCACACAACTACAGTGCCATCGACGAGCAGGGCAACCGCTATCCCCTTGAGGGATCGTTCCCACAGTGGGTAATCAACTACGACAACTGGGCAGGCAACTACGAATTCCTCATTCGTAGCACATCAACCACCGGTGCCATCAGTTCACTCGACGTTACTCTCGAGCCTGTGCCCGACCGCAGTTTGTACTACATGAAAGGCGTGAACGCGAACTACGACCTCGAACTGGTTTACAACAAGGGTGACAACACGCTGACACTCCAGCCACAGGTTGTTGGAGCACCACTGGCCAATGGCAACGTCATCCTGTTGGCAGGATGGGCTGCAGCCGACGGATATGTACACTACGGACTGCACACCACCAAGGTGGCATCAGGTGTGAAGACCTATTGGAGCGAAAAGGACCAGATGTTCAAGTGGACTGACAATGGTGCCTGGGGCTCTTACAAAATAACAGGTTTCATCCTCTATGTGTTCAAGGGAACCTCGCGTGTAGGCGCTATCTCGCTAACCAATGCTGAGCAAGGCCCATATGCAATCAACAATTCCGGACGTATTTACGACATGGTTGGACTTAAACGGAAATAAGACATGAAAAAGATTATTAGTTTCATCAGTATACTGATATGTGCGTTCGCCGTTATTTCCTGCAGCGACGACACTTTTGAGAACCCATATGCCAAGGTTTCCACCATCTCCATCGAAAGCTCTGATGTGTTCTTCCAAGCCTCTCCGGGCCAAGGAAGTATCACATGCAATGCTCCCAACGGTATTACGCGCGTGGAGACTACTGCAGGGTGGTGTTCTGCAACGGCATCAGGAACAACGGTGACAGTAAATGTTGACCAAAACGCTGAGAAAGCCTCTCGCGTCTGCCGGGTAAAGATCTACTCTGGTGAGGATTGTGTCGAGATTACCGTCCAGCAAATGGGACTTATCTTCCAGGTGGAAGGTCTCAGTGGCGACATCATTACTGATGATGATGCCAACACATTTGAGTATCCTTACAGGGCAAACTCTGAGGTATCTCTCTCCACCGAGGGCGACTTCTTCACCGCCAAGCTGGAAGACGGCAAGCTCAAGGTAGACATTACCGAGAACACGACAGGTAGGGTGCGCACAGGCTTCATCAACTATGTAGTAGGTGGACAGCCGGGCGTTATCAAAGTGCAGCAGTTTGAGTACGAGAAAGAGGTGCTGGGCGACTACACCTTCTATTATGGTACGAATGGTGCAAGCACTGTTGATGTTAAGCTTCAAAAGAATGACGGTAAGTATTATGTGGTATTCGAACAAGGTGCTATTCCGGTAAGTATTTCCAGTGAGGTACTCGAGAATGCCAACATGAAGTTTACCAACCTTGATTTTGTTGGCGACTGGCAGACATCCAGCGTGACTACCGATCAGGCTATCGTACTGCTGATGTATACGAACGGATCATCGGTTTACCGTACCAGCAACACAACCACCGTATCACTCGACGGTACATCCTCGTTCGATGAGTCGACGGGTGCTGTCACATGGAATCTTGTTGGAACAGCTCCTTCGGGTTACACATTCTATGCGCTGCGCGTGGCTAACACAACTGCCGGCACCTATGCTACTATTACCAGCACGAATATTACTGCTTTCAACTATCCTTCGAAGCTGGTAAAGAAATAAAAGCGTGACAACATGAAAATGGAGTTGATTAAAA
>JAEEXN010000085.1 GCA_016291595.1 Prevotella sp. | reverse complement strand
TGCCCAGGTGGCGGAATTGGTAGACGCGCACGTTTCAGGTGCGTGTGCCGCGAGGCGTGCAGGTTCGAGTCCTGTTCTGGGCACTTTTCAGAATGTTTATTTGATGGAGAGGTGGCGGAATTGGTAGACGCGCTACTTTGAGGGGGTAGTGTCAATTGCGACGTGGGAGTTCGAGTCTCCTCCTCTTCACCATTTGTTTTTTTGACATTTTGCGGAAATAGCTCAGTTGGTAGAGCACAACCTTGCCAAGGTTGGGGTCGCGGGTCCGAGTCCCGTTTTCCGCTCTTTTTTTAGGATAGATAAAACACAAATCTTCATTCATGAATTTATATTTAAGATATTTCGATAAAGAGACATTAGTAAATAATGTCGAAGATGCCCTTGACTTCCTTAGTTCCATTCCAGAGATAGATTTGGACGATGATTTGGCTGACGATATCCGTGAATACGCGGAGAGTGATGTCTATTATCCCAAACGCTATAAGGTACGTCCGCGTGTTTATTTCATCATTATCAAGACAGAGGCGGCCACAATGTTAGACTTTAAGCAGAAGAAAGCATTGCGTACCGTTGCTCCCATTGACGGACGTGAATCGGTGGCTCCTGTGTTGGTTCGACTGAACGAGGAGCGTGAAGGATGGTACGAGGGTGCCCTGGATTTCAAACGCGTCGTAATGATACCTGCTACAGGCAAGCATGAATACCGCGATACGCATTTCGTGGCACAATGCAAAGCCATTTCTGGTATCGACTGCTACAACCGGATTGTGGATTATCTGCGCTCACGTGTCGATGGGCGAAGTCAGTTTCCGTCGGCAAAAGGAAAAAATTTCAAGTTTAGGTTTCTAGGTTATTGCAAATAGTTTTTGTACGATGAATAAAGTAATGCTGATAGGCAATGTAGGCAAGGATCCTGATGTGAGATACTATGAGCAGGATCAGGCTGTGGCACAACTGCCGTTGGCAACGACAGAGCGTGGCTATACCTTGCAGAATGGAACGCAGGTGCCTGACCATACCGACTGGCATAATTTGGTGTTTTATCGTGGCTTGGCTAAGGTGGTCGAACAATATGTTCGCAAAGGTGACAAACTGTATGTGGAAGGCCGTATCCGTTATCGTAGTTACGATGATCAGAAAGGGCAGCGCCGTTATGTGACAGACATTTATGTTGATAACATGGAGATGCTTTCTCCTAAGCCACAAGCCGGTGGGACAATGTCAGAGTCTGCGCAGCAAGTGCAACCTAATGACCAAGTGCCGTTTTAATTCATGGATTTTTCGTTATTTTCAGAAGCATTTCAAGAAGTTCACCTGATGCAGCCCACATCAGGTGTGTTGATTGCTCTTTGTTTGGCTGTTTTGCTTCTGGTGCTTTCGGGCTTTGCCAGCGGCTCGGAAATCGCATTTTTCAGTATGTCGCCGTCTGATTTGAACGAATTAGATCCAGAGCATAATCCAAGCGACAAGAATATTCAAATATTGAGGGATGATTCGGAGCGTACGCTGGCGACAATTCTCATTACCAACAACTTCGTTAACGTGACCATCATTATGCTTTGCAATTATGTCTTTGCGAAGCTGGTGGATTTCGGAAATGCTTATTGGCTGCAATTTCTTTGCATTACAGTTCTTTTGACTTTCCTGTTGCTACTTTTCGGGGAGATAATCCCGAAGATTTACAGTCGTCAAGACCCTGTGCACTTCTGCCGGCGTTGTGTTGGGCCGATATTGTTTTTACGCAAATTGTTCTGGCCTTTGGCTTCCGTTTTGATTCGTAGCGGCATCTGGGCAGGAAAGGTAATGCAGAAAGAAGCTCACGTTCTGAGTGTTGACGATTTAGAGCAGGCACTAGAACTTACTGATAAGGAGGATATCAAGGATGAGCAGAGTATGCTGCAGGGTATTATCCGTTTTGGAGATGAGACAGCCAAGGAGGTGATGACCAGCCGTCAAGATATTGTAGACCTTGACATCAAGAGTTCTTATGCTGATGTACTAAAGTGCATCGTTGAGAATAACTATAGCCGCATTCCTGTCTATCAAGACAATACCGATCATATTCGTGGCGTGTTATACATTAAAGACTTGCTCCCACATCTGAGTAAACCAGCCAACTTCCGCTGGCAGAGTTTGATTCGTCCGCCGTATTTTGTTCCTGAGACCAAGAAGATTGACGATTTGTTACGTGAGTTTCAGGAGAACAAGGTGCATATTGCCATCGTTGTAGATGAATTTGGCGGAACAAGTGGAATTGTAACGCTGGAGGATATTCTGGAAGAGATCGTGGGAGAGATTAACGATGAGTATGACGAGGAGGAGAGGACATATTCGAAACTCAATTACAATACCTACATTTTTGAGGGAAAAACTTTGTTGAGTGATTTCTGCAAGATTTTAGACATAGACGACGATGAGTTCGCTGAGGTGGAGGGCGATGCTGACTCTGTAGCAGGCTTGTTGCTCGAGATTAAAGGTGATTTTCCAAGTATTCACGAGCGTATTGAATATAAGAACTATTCGTTTGAGATACTCGAGCTTGAAGAACGCCGCATCTCGCGTGTTAAGGTCGTTGTTAATGATAAGAAAAATGAGGCCGATGCTGATTAATCTCAGTAAGGCCTCATTTTTTATATATAGCATGAGTTCGTTTTTTGTTTTTAAAACCTGACTCGTTTTTTTGGATTATGCTCTGAACCTGATATAGGTTCGATCGTCGAACGATGAATTTCCTTTCATTACCCCTTTTGTTGCTTTGAACTTTCTGATGAACAAAGGATCTTCTGCCACAAGCGATGAGAGTGCCAGTTCGCTCTCGTTAAGTGTTGGCTTTAGGATTGGGTAGCCGTCACTAGCCAAAACAATCTCCTGAACGTTATCTGCTGGTATCACCTTGACATGCTTCATGGGGATAGGAAAACCGTCGATAACGGCAAAGGTCTTGTTCTGGTTTTTGCAATTCTCAATAAGAATAGGAAGAATAAACTCGCGTCCTTTGTCGACAGTCTGGAAATCATCTACGGAGGCACCATTGAGAAGAGCAAGTCTGATAAATGCACTTCGCATATCGGCGATTGGCTCCTCGTATGGTTTGGGATTCTCGTACAACAGTCCGTCAACAAGACATTGGCAATCTCCAATCATCCAGATTTCTTTCCTAAACATGCTGTAGATGACGGCACTTGCAGCCATGCGCTCTGTGGGATGGTTAGCCAATTCTTTCATGTCGCAATCGTACTGACTATAAAGGAATTGTATGTACGAAGTAATCAGTTGGCAGAATTTTTCAACATTGATATCAGCAGGCATAGACTCAACATATTGGCAGACCTGTCTCATGCAATACTGCCCGTTAGACATTTCTGCATGAAAACGATGCCTACTTTTGCTGGTGCTACCGTCAACAACAGCGATAAAATGATTAGTGACGACGATTCCGTCCTCGCACGTTTCTTGGCTTTTCTTGCCGATACTGCTTTTCTCGATGATGATCATTGTCTTGTCTTTTATCGTTAAACGGACGGATTGAGTTTTGGCCTGCGTACAACTTGCTGATGAGGTCAGGTCTGCCTATTCGCTTCAGCTCTTGCTCAATGTTTCTCCGTTCCTCAGGCTTGTACCAGAAGAAGAACTGTCTTTGAGCCAGTTTCTCGCGCTGAGTTTTGGCACTACTCACATGCTCCAGGGTGTATGGGTCGTAGCCTGTGTACCATGTCTCGGTGCTGATAGTCATAGGAGTAGGTGTGAAGTCCTGCACTTGTTCCAATTGGAAGTCAAGTCTTTTGGTAATGACAGCCAGTTCGGCCATATCTTCTTCACTACAGCCAGGGTGGCTACTGATGAAGTAAGGAATGATTTGTTGACGCAAATGATTCTCGTTGTTGATGCGGTCAAAGATTCTTTTGAACTCCTCGAATTGTGAGAACGAAGGCTTGCGCATACGCATGAGCACACTATCGCTGGTATGCTCAGGAGCAACTTTCAGACGGCCGCTCACATGATGGCAGATCAGTTCACGTGTATACTGTCGCGCAGCCTCATTGGCTTTTTCGTCCTTGCTTTTATAGAGCAGTAAATCATAGCGAACGCCACTTCCAATAAAACTCTTCTTGATTCCAGGAAGACTGTCCACAGAGTGGTAGATGTCCAGCAGTTTGCTATGGTCTGTGTTCAGGTTTGGACAGATTTGTGGGTGAATGCAAGATGGACGTTTGCACTTCTCGCAAAGCTGTTTGTTCTTTCCCTCCATGCCATACATGTTCGCAGAGGGGCCTCCCAGGTCGCTCAAGTAGCCCTTGAAGTCTGGTAAAAGCATCACTTCTTTTACTTCTCTCAAGATGCTCTCTTTGCTTCGGCAGACGATAAACTTGCCCTGATGAGCACTAATAGTACAAAAAGCACAACCTCCGAAACATCCGCGATGGATGTTAACCGAGTGTTTAATCATTTCGTAGGCAGGAATGCGCTTGTTCTTGTATTTTGGATGTGGCAGCCGGGTGTATGGCAAGTCAAACGAGGCATCAAGGTCTTCTGTCGTCATAGGAGGGTAGGGGGGATTGACAACGGCGAATACTCTGTCAACCTCCTGTAACAGCCGTTGAGCGTGAATCTTGTTTGACTCTTCTTCAATATGGCGGAAATTCTCTGCCTGGGCTTTCTTGCTTTGCAGACACTCCTGATGAGAGTGGAGAACAATGTCGTTCTCACTAATACCGCCAGGGATGTCGTCCTTGGTCGACAAGTAAACTGTCTGTGGAATATCGCGTATCTGTCCAATGGAAACTCCGTCTTCCAGTTGTCTGGCTAATTGGACAATCGGTTTTTCGCCCATACCATATACTATCATGTCAGCTCCAGATTCACATAATATGCAACGCATCAGTTTGTCTTGCCAATAGTCATAATGCGTAAGGCGACGAAGCGAAGCCTCAATGCCACCTAAAATGACAGGGACATCAGGGAAGAGTTTTTTCAGAATCTGTGTGTAAACGATAGTAGGATACTCGGGACGACAATCGTGCCTGCCGTCAGGACTATAGGCGTCTTCTGACCGCAGACGGCGGTTGGCGGTATATTTGTTGACCATTGAGTCCATGCAACCGGGAGAGATACCAAAGAACAGCCTTGGCTTTCCGAGCTTCTTAAAATCACGGAAATCACCGTGCCAGTCAGGTTGGGGTACAATGGCAACCTTATATCCGTTTGCTTCAAGTACACGGCCAATGACAGCAACTCCGAATGATGGATGATCCACGTATGCATCACCAGAAAACAGAATGATGTCCACTTCATTCCATCCTCTGATTTCCATCTCTTTTTTCGTTGTTGGAAGCCAGTCTGTCAGTTGCAGGTCTTTCATTTACTCGATGTCGTTCCTCTCTTCTTCGTTATCTGCCTCTTGTCCTTTCTTCCAATCAATGTATAGCAGCACGAGATTGTGCAGGCCAATGGCCTTCATATTGGTGTTATAAATCACATCAAGACACAAATCCATTAAGCTCTTGTCTACAGCTTCTTGTGACTCGAGGATAGAGCGTACGTTCAGACGGAGTTTTTCTACAACAACTTCGTCGATAATGCCATTGCTGTCTATCAGATTCCTCAAGAGGGCATATTTCTCAATGGTTTCAAGATGTTTGTCACTTATTTCAATGCTTCTTGTTCCTGAAGCGTTTGCCTGAATTTTATACATAAGCTATTTGATTAAAAAATTCATGATTCCACGCATAATTATTTTTCTTTTCTCTGCATCGGTAATGCACTCAAATGGAAATCCCATTACAAAAGTGCGCTTCCCATTCTCTTCAGAGGCTATACATGCTGATGTGCCGTCCCCGTATGTCATAACGCTGAAAGCCTGTCCAACAGGAATAATAATATCGGGCCTGAAAGCAGCATAGTGGTTTTCGTTCGGAGTGCGATAAATAGTGAATTCCTGTCCCATACCACTCACATTGTTGAGGCTGTCGGCATAATTGGAACTTACAAATCCGATGCGTAGCGTATTTGCAAGGAAAGCCTGCTCTGCGTCCTTTCCCATGTCAGAGCCGACATAAGCTCCGCTGACCATCAGTTTTCCACGTTGATTCACATAATCTGTCAGCAGGTTTTGCATAGACGTAGAAAACGTCTTGTATGGCTTCAACGAGTGTTTGTCATTTTTTTCCAATCCCAGCAACAAATCAACGCACGAATAATTCCGTAAATGGACCAATTTGTCCTCCACCGTCTCGCTGGAGCAACTGACGATGTTGTATTTGTGTGCACTCTGAATAGCCGAGGCGTGTGTGCGGACATAATCAAAGTTATTGCCTGCTATAAACATTCCTGTGTACGGTCCAGTCCATCCGCAATTACGTCCTCTGTATACTCCCGGGTCAACTTGTAAGTCGAAGCCGGTAATGGAATCATTCTGAACGGGTTGAGGAGATGATAATCGGTGGAAGCCATTGACGATTAGAACAGTATTCCTGGCTTCTGGCTGATATACTACAGACAACACTTCGGTTGGAAAACTCTCTCCGCCACGATTGGCAGCAGTTACCTTAAAGCTGTACAGAACCCCTGGCTCAAGCTTGATTTGATACGAGTTCTTTTTGACCACATTCCCATTGTCAAAGCCGCCATTTCCCGTGGCGGTATACACTTTATAAGAGTTGGGATTGGCTGTTTTCTCCTGTGGGTCGACAACGCTTTCCCATTTCAGCTTGGCTTTATTACCCTCCAGTTCAATACGGAAATGATCAGGGGCAAGCGGCTGCACAACATACTCATCGCCATGCATACCGTTGATATACCTGAGGATTGTCTTGTAGATGCTTCTTGCCAGCGTAAACTTGAAATTGGGATCATGCCCGTAGCGCATGTCAATGTAGTTCTCATGAGAGAGTGTTTCAAGAATAGCTGAAGGCATTTCCGGCAATCTGGTCTCGGAATAATTGCGGTCCCACAAATAACGTTTGTTCCAACGTTGGTATTTATACGTAAGGTCTCTCGTCACTCCGTCGAGCAACTGGCTTGCCAAGTCGGTTGACACTTTGCGCGAGATTCCCGAGTTTAGTTTTCCGTCATTAAAGTCGGTGGTACTGATGGCCAATGAGCCTACAATTCCTTTCCTGTCAATGCCGGCATCGCTATGAACAGCCAAAGACAACTCGATGGGAACATGAAGTCCTGGCTTAGTAGGAACATATACAGAACCTCCAGCCAGCCAGTTCGTCATGAGTGAACGTACGTTGATGTCGTCTCCATAGTCGTTCTCCCCGTTCTTGGTACTGTAATACTTGTAGGGCGTACCTGCCCATTGAGCGTAATAACGCGCACCTTCAAGGGTTCGTGGCATTCCGCTGAGCATTCCTCCCCGTTGGATATTTCCCATTCCTCCGCCAAAACGAACGGCATCAGCAGTAACCACACCCTTTCGCTTGCTGTGGTTGGTTAAGACTACACGGTTAAACTCGTTGCAACCCTTGTCAAAATCAAATGTTCCAAGATAGACCCATGTGCCTCCGCCCATTCGCTGATTCACCCTGAATTCAGTAGGCTCACCCTGATGCCATACGATATATTGTGCGTCGTCAATACTATTCTCCAATGTCTGGTAGCTGACATAGACAGCATACCGGCCCTTCTCGGTGATATTGGGCTGATAGGAAATTTCTGATGAGTTTTTCTTAGAAGAAGTAGTTTCAGCCATTTTAGCCGTTCCCGCTTCGAAAGGATTCTCCCCATCATTATAAAAACCTGGATGAAAAGCAAAACCCGGCAAGGATGTTTTCCTCCATGAGTTTTTCATGTTGACTTCCAAATAGTGAGGCAGAAGTGGGGAATTATCGTTGTCAACAATAACCTCATTACGCTGCCAGTCCCTCTCTCTAGGCGAGAAGATGATAGCTCCTGCATTCTCAAGCATAGGCATGAGATAAGGAATGACAATCGTCTGTGTGAACAGATCTTCCGTCGTGTTGAACAAGTCTGGCCTTTGCCACTTCCAAATGAATTCCTCGTTCTTATAATACCGTCCGTGACTAGCCCATATTGACAGATGACGGTTTTGCAGGCCATGAGTAATTTTCAGTTTGTTAGAACTGTTACTTACCCACGGCTTACCTTTATATTCAATTTTTCCCCAGAATGCAGGCTGCTTTGATGGCTGTTGGGCTTGTGTTGCACTTGCAATGAAGCAACTTACCAATATAATGAATACAATCTTTTTCATCAGTTATACCTCTCCAATTGTAAAGTTCTCAGGCTTCTTTCCCTTGAAGTCTTTGAAATAAAGCTTTATCTCGCGCATTTCATTCTCAATATCGCCTGTAGGAATTATACTTTTTGTGCATTGGATGAGTTTCTTCTCATAATCTATACCGTAGAGCAGAATGGGGATTTTTGCCTTGAGCGCAATAAAATAAAATCCTTTTTTCCAGTCAGGATTCAGCGACCGTGTTCCCTCAGGAGTGATACAGAGCCGAAAGGATTCTTCCCTTATGGCTGTCTCTGCCAGATTGTCGGTCATACTGGAGTGTTTTGATCGCCATACAGGAATACCTCCCATACGTTTGAATAATGGGCCGAGAGGCCAAAAGAACCATTCTTTCTTCATCAGAAAGTTTATGTGGAGCCCCTCCGCTCCAGCATATGCCTGTCCAAGCGGCATATCCCAATTAGTAGTGTGAGGTGCGAGACATATAATAAACTTGTTGGGATGGTCAACAGTTATATTCTTTGTCCATCCCAAATGTTTGTATAATAGCCAATTACAAAATTTTCTCCACATCTTATCCTAAGTTTCCAATATGATCAATAATCTCGTCAATCTGTTGATAGAAACTTTCTTTCAAATCTTTATAATACTTACTTGCCGGCATTCCTGGCTCAGGGTGTGACACACGCCTGATATATTCATTGTGGATAATAAGTATGGAAGAGAGTAATGCATTCACATCTTCGATATCAGGTTTCCCACTAAGTGAAGTGGCAACGCATTCAGCAAATAAATCACCGCAAATGTTGTTAATCTTTCTTTTTAATTCTCTTTTGTTTGTTGTCATTTTTCAGGTTCCTTTCATTCGTTTTGTAAAATCCATGCTACAAATATAGAAAAAAAAAGTAAAATTGCAATGGTATTCGAAGTTTTTTTATTCTTTGCGACCGATTTTGAGCCGTTTTCTTTCCATATTTCTCAGAAAATCACTATTTTTGCATTCGCAAATAAAGAAAGCAAAGTTTAATATATCAACAATAAGTATTTAGATTATGGAAAAAAGTGCATTGCAAATCCAGAGAGCCGCTTATCAGCCCAAGTTACCGAAGGCGCTGCAGGGTGCGGTAAAGGTAAAAGAAGGTGCGCCCACACAGAGTGTGGACAATCAGGAAGAAATCAAGGCTTTGTTCCCCAACACTTATGGCATGCCCCTCGTTGAGTTCGTGCCTGGTGAAGAGACAGCCCACGAGACTATGAATGTCGGTATTATTCTTTCTGGTGGTCAGGCTCCTGGCGGTCACAATGTCATCACGGGTCTCTTCGATGCTGTGAAGAAACTCAATCCCGAGAACCGTCTCTATGGTTTCATCCTCGGTCCTGGCGGTCTGGTTGACCACAATTATATGGAGCTGACAGCCGATATTGTCGACGAGTATCGCAATACTGGCGGTTTCGATATGATTGGCTCTGGCCGTACCAAGCTTGAGAAGGAAGAGCAGTTCGAGAAAGGACTTGAGATTATCCGCGAGCTCAATATCAAGGCCATTGTCATCATCGGTGGAGACGACTCGAACACTAATGCCTGTGTGCTGGCTGAGTATTATGCAGCCCACGATTGTGGTGTGCAGGTCATCGGTTGTCCGAAGACTATCGACGGCGACCTGAAGAACGACCAGATTGAGACCTCATTTGGTTTCGACACAGCTTGTAAGACCTATTCAGAGCTCATTGGTAACATCGAGCGCGACTGTAACTCGGCCCGTAAATACTGGCACTTTATCAAGGTGATGGGCCGTTCAGCCAGCCACATCGCCCTTGAGTGCGCCTTGCAGACCCAGCCTAACGTCTGCCTCATCTCTGAGGAAGTTGAGAAAGAAGATATGAGCCTTAACGATGTGGTTGACTATATTGCCGACTCCGTTATCCGCCGTGCTGCCGAGGGTAACAACTTTGGTACGGTTATCATCCCTGAGGGCATCATCGAGTTCATTCCTGCCATCAAGCGCCTCATCGCACAGATGAACGACGTTCTGGCTATGCCTGAGTGCCACAACCTCTCCATGCTCCACAACGACCTTATCGACTTTGTGAAGAGCCAGCTCACCGACGAGAATCTGCTCGTGTTCAACTCGCTGCCTATCAATGTGGCCCGTCAGCTCGCTTTCGACCGCGATCCTCATGGTAACGTGCAGGTCAGCAAGATTGAGACCGAGAAGCTGCTCGCAACGATGGTTGGACAGCGCATCGAGAAATTCAAGCGCTGGGGACGCTATAAGGGCAATTTCTCCACACAGACCCACTTCTTCGGCTATGAGGGCCGTTGCGCCGCTCCGTCGAACTTTGATGCCGACTACTGCTATGCGCTCGGCACGAGTGCCGCTCAGCTCATTGCCTGTGGCAAGACCGGCTACATGGCCATCGTGAAGAATACCACAGCTCCTGCCTCTGAGTGGGTTGCCGGCGGTGTGCCCATCACCATGATGATGAACATGGAGCGCCGTAACGGTAAGATGAAGCCCGTTATCCGCAAGGCCCTCGTCGACCTCGACGGAGCACCTTTCAAGGCTTTTGCTGCCGCTCGCGACCGCTGGGCATTCGAGACAGCTTACGTCTATCCTGGTCCTATCCAGTATTGGGGACCGACAGATGTTTGCGATCAACCTACCAAGACATTAGCACTTGAGCAGGCAAAATAAGAAAACAAACGCGAATAGAAGACGCTCTTCCCGGAGTAGGAAGGGCGTCTTCAATCGTTATCCGTCATGGGCATGGTGGATAGGTGGCGTGCTGGTTGTCGGATTGTATGTCTGGGCTTTCTATTCTTTCTTTGTAAGCCCCACAGGCTTCCGTTGGCGTGCTCTTTATGGCGATCAGAAGTTCCCTAAGGGATATATGATTCACGGCATCGACATCAGCCATTATCAGGGCGACATTGACTGGTCAAAGCTTCAGAATGCGACCATCGAAGGTCAGCCTTTGGGGTTCATCATGATCAAGGCTACCGAAGGAGCGAGCGAGATGGATGAAAACTTTAACGATAACTTCTATCAGGCTCGTGAATATGGTTTTATACGCGGAGCATATCACTTTTGGAGTAACAAGTCGAGTGCGCGTGACCAGGCTTATTATTTCTTGAAGCAAGTACATCTTGAGGAAGGTGACCTGCCCCCTGTACTGGATGTTGAGTACAAGCCTGAGGAGCGCAGCGTGGAGGACTTCCAGCGCGATATTCTCACTTGGTTGCACATCGTAGAGGACCGTTATCATGTGAAGCCAATTATTTATACCTATTATAAATTTAAGACCAAATATCTGGGAACTCACGTATTCGATGACTATCCTTATTGGATAGCCCACTATTATGTGGATAAAGTGGAATACGAAGGAGACTGGAAATTCTGGCAGCATACTGATGCCGGGAGACTGCCGGGAATCAAAGGCTATGTGGATTTTAACCTATACAACGGTTCGTTTTACGATTTAAAGCAACTCTGCATCAAAGAATAATTCAGGCATTGAAGACAAGCATGCACCATTTGTTGCTGCCTTCAGTCTTGGTGAGTGAGAGCCCCAAATTACCTGCCTTTTCTGCTATCATGAATCCGTCCTTATCATAGAAACCGCTCAAAATCAAGGTGGCACCATGATTCATCACGTCTTTCATAGCAGGCATATCTTCGATTAAGATATTACGGTTAATATTTGCAAGTACCACATCGAAAACGCCACTGATATGACTTAAAACGTGGCGGTCACCTTCCAGAACTTCCATGTTTTTCACATCGTTGAGTTCTGCATTGTGCTGTGCATTAACGACACTCCATTCATCGATGTCATAGCCTACTATATCTCGAGCACCACATTTGGAGGCCACGATACCAAGAATGCCCGTTCCACATCCACAATCAAGAACCCGTTTCCCTTTCAGATTCATTTTCAAAAGTTCCCCAACAATCATTTGGGTCGTCTCATGGGTACCGGTTCCGAAAGCCTGACGGGCTTCGATAGTGATGTCGATAGGAAAGGGTTTCTGATGATTATCTGTTTGGTGATTGGGGTCATGGATAACGCATTGATTTCCGATAACGATTGGTTCAAAGCCTTGTTGTTCCCATTGCTCATTCCAATTGCGGTATTCGGCTTCCTTAATAGTGTAAG
>JAEEXN010000084.1 GCA_016291595.1 Prevotella sp. | reverse complement strand
GAGGTGATGTCGTGTCACTATGAGGCTGATTTCAACCAGGGTGGTCGCAGCGTCCTCGGCATCCGTCCACTATTATGGCGGAACGGCTGGCCGGTGGCTGGTGAGCCGTTCCTTGAGGGAACATATGAGATAGAGTCGGAGCGCCGCGGCTACGCATTGGAGTTGGCTGTCGACTTTGTGCGCATCCAGCAGGAACGACAGTCCTGGTGGCGCATCGACCCCAAAGAGCCCGTGAAGCCCGTTGCCAACCAGCAGCTCTCTGAGGTCATCTCCACATGGCCTGATGGGGATATTGCCGTGCGTTGTAGCGACTATATGTTCCGTCCCCACCAACGGTGGACCATTACTGCCGTGCCCGAGGCAGGCGGATACCTGGGCGGAAATTATTATAAAATAGAGGTGGCAGGCACCCATAGGGCACTGGCGGCTACCGCAGAGTGCGAGTTGACCGCCGTGGAGGAGTTCTCGGGAGCGCCCGAGCAGCTTTGGCGCATCGAGCAGCTTACCGACGGCACCTACCGTCTGATGCCCAAACAGATTCCTGGCCAGCAGGGACTAAATACCCGCTACGTGCTCTACTCGGCAGCCGACAGTACGCCGACACTCGCCGAATACGACTTCTCTACAGATAACTCGAAATGGAATTTCCGGAACAGGTAAAGACGATTGGAAATGGGATTTCCCTCATAAGTGACGGTAGCTGGAAATGGATTTCCCTCATTAATGATTATAAAAAGAAATGGGATTCTCTGAGTAGGCTCGGACATTTCCAAGTGGATTTCAGCAGCAGATAACGGTTAGGACAGCGCAAAAACGCTGTCCTAATTGTTAATTATAGTTATAAATATGTATTTTTATAGTACTATGTATTGCAAGGTACTAAGTTTTTGCATATATTTGCGCCATGAATCATTCATCATGAGCAAATATGAACATTGAAAATGCAAAATCACAAATGCGGAAAGGCATGCTCGAGTACTGCGTACTGCTGTTGCTCAAGCAACATCCTTCCTATGCCAGCGATATCATCCAGCAGCTGAAAAAGGCTGAGCTGCTGGTGGTCGAGGGAACACTCTATCCGCTGCTCACCCGTCTGAAGAACGATGGGTTGCTTCGCTACGAGTGGCAGGAATCTACCCAGGGACCTCCGCGAAAGTACTATGCCCTTAGTCCTGAGGGCGAACAATTTCTCGAAGGGCTCAACGCAGCCTGGGCAGAACTCTCGAATACAGTGAATTATCTGAAAGAAAACCACGAAATCATCCCATTACAATGAAAAAGAACATAACCATTAATCTTTGCGGCCGCCTCTTCCAGATTGACGAGGACGCTTACGAGATGCTGCAACACTATACCGACTCGCTTCGTTCCTATTTCAGTAAACAGGAAGGAGGCGAGGAGATTGCCGACGACATTGAGGCGCGTATTGCCGAACTGCTGGACGAACTGAAGCAGCAGGGCATCGAGGCCGTGAATATCGACCATGTAAAAGACATTATCAGGCGCATCGGCAAGCCCGAGGAACTGGCAGGTGACGCTGGTGAGGAGCAGCGCAGCCACGCAGCCGGCGAGAGCATTATCGATAATATGCGCTCGCGCATGACAGGCCGTAAGTTCTATCGCAACCCCAACGACAAGATGGTTGCTGGCGTGATGTCGGGCTTCGCCTCGTATACAGGTACCGACGTCACTATCTGGCGTCTGCTGACCGTCCTGTTTACGTTCTTTTATGGAATCGGACTCGTGGCCTATGTTATCCTCGCTTTCGTCATCCCTGAGGCAAAGACTCCCGAGGAACTGCTCGAGATGGAGGGGAAGCCTGCTACACCGCAGAACCTTGCTGATATGATGGTCGACAACAAACAGGAGCAGCCACGCCCAGGTCTGCTGCGGTTCATCTGTTCCGTACTGCTGAAAATCGTGTTTGGCTTTACCGTTTTCATCATGGCACTCAGTTGTCTGGCCATGATCCTGGGATTCGTGTTCGTCGTGGTGGCCATGGTGTCGGCACTGGTGCTACCCCTGTCCGCCGACATGCCGTTTAGTCTGGAGGCCATGGGATTGGCTGAGGTTTATCAGAACCACATGTGGGTGCTCATCGTGTTTGCTGTGGCCCTGCTGGTGTTGCTGCTGGTTCCCATCTACGCCATCATCCATCTGGTGCTCACACTGCTGAAGAAGGTACAGCCCATGAGCGTGGCGCAGCGCATCGTTTGGGTCGTATTGTGGCTGCTGGCACTCTGTGCCGTGGTGCCCACCGGCATCATGATTGGTAGTTATCACGACGATTACCGGATGAAGCGCTATAAGGAGACGCACGTCTATCAGGGAGCGGTCATGAGCGACTACGACAAACAGTATCTCATGAAGCACGGCTGGACGTTGCTCAAGCATGAGAACTGCAACGACTGTTACGTGAGAAATGGCGAGTATTTCACTGGTGACCATAGCTATGCCTACCTCAACACATGGAATGGGGACGGCAATCAGGTATTCCAGGTCGAGCGGCGCATGGCTGTTGAGCCCGGTAGCTACCGTGTCAGCTGTCATGCACGTGCCAAATGGGACGGCGTATACATCTATGCCACCACACCTTCGTCGCCCGACAAACCGCTCGCCAAGACCCTCGTGCCTGCCTATGGTAATGAGGGAGGACAAATCTGGGAGAAGGCACGTGACATCGTCAACCAAGACGAAGAAGAGACCTCGGAGAACTCGCGCTCGTGGAACATCTACCAGGCAAACGACAGTCGCGGCTACGGATGGAGCGAGGTAGAAGTGGTTGTACAGATAGAGCGCAACGACACACTATGCTACGGCATCAGCAACGACCCCGCGTTCACCGGTGACAACTCACGTTCGGAATGGTTCTCTGCTTGCGACTTCAAGGTGGAACCGCTTGATAAGGAACAACAGCAGGACAAGGGTCAGTTACAAGTAAAGAGGAAAGGCAAGTAGATTGTCCATCTTTCATTAGCCGGCTGCCACGATATTAGTTTTTGTTATTCTTGATACTGACTGTCTGCCGGCACATGAGGGGGCATAGAAATTCTATGTCCCCTTCTTCTATTATTGACAGCAGAATTAAACTCTTTACTTTTTAAATCTTTCTACCGTATTATTTTGAACTACCGGAAATTATGCATACTTTTGTAACCAAGTGATGGACGAGAGGAGAATTCTCCGTCCGCCATTTGTTCAACCAATGAGTTATCAGATAACAACACATTCGCACGATGGGACAAGGAGATAGAATATTGGTAATCGTTGTCACCTACAATGCCATGAGATGGGCGGAACGCTGTTTCCAAAGTCTGCAGGCCTCTACAGTTGTGCCCGATGTGTTCGTCGTTGACAACGGGTCGTCAGACGGTACCCAGGCATATATCAAGGCTACCTACCCGCAGGTGCTGCTCACAGAGAACTATACGAATCTCGGCTTTGGCAAAGCCAACAACTTTGGTCTGCAATACGCGCTCGACAACAACTACGACTATGTGTATTTACTGAATCAGGACGCGTGGGTCATGCCCAACACCCTCGAAATACTCGTTCGTGTAAGTAAAGCTCATCCCGAATACGCAATACTTAGTCCCCTGCAAGTGAAGGCCGACGGAAGTCATTTGGACGATCTCTTCATCATGAACGTCATTTATCAGCATCAGCAACGCAGACCCTATTGGATTGACGATATATGTTTTAACCGGCAGGGGGAAGTCTACGAGGTGTCTTTTGTTATGGCGGCCCATTGGCTCATGACGAGGAAATGCATCGAGACCGTAGGAGGATTCAACCCCAGTTTCCCGCATTACGGTGAGGACGACAACTATGTCAACAGGGTGAACTATTGGAACATGAAAGCGGGCATCGTGCCGACCGCCTCGGCAGTCCACGACGAGGCAGACCCTGTATGGAGCAAGGAGAAGTGGAGTTACATTCTCGACTACATCTCGCCGATGATTCATGCCAGCAACCCCTTGGCAACCACCAGTCTGCTGAAATATATCATCATCAAGGCAGGGAAGGCCCTGGTGCTCGGAGACAGGAAAACCATACAATACGCATTCCGCCTGCTGAGGGAGAGACGGCAGATTAAGGAAAATCTCAAGGCAAGCACCTTGCCCAAGGCATTTTTGGACTGACGGGGAGTAGCTAACAGTTAATAATGAAAAGTGAAGACTGACTATTGACCGTAGTCTATTGCCTGTTGATTCTTGTCTTTTTTTATTATAACGTGAGTTCGACGAATTCACGTTAACCTGAAACCGGCAGCTCTGCTGTCCTCATTTGTCACTAAACCTTGCTATCGCCTGACGGATAATGGCTTATGCTTGGTGGCACTTGTCTTTCTGCCGTCACGATGCCTTCACTCCGCATTTTGTAATTAATGCCTGATTACCCTCTAACTAGTTAATCAATTAAGGTCTAATTAGGCATTAATTAGAACATAACTAGGCATCAATTAGAGCATAAGTAGGCATTAATTCGAGCATAATCAGGCATTAATTGCAATTTCCAAAAGTTGCAAACAGAAAAGGAAATCAAAAAGACCCGTCCCTCCGTTTTCTGACACACAGCTTGCATTATTCTGAATTCGTCGAACTCACGTTATTATACCTAGTGAGTGGTCCACGGGGTTCACATGAGGGAGAGCGGTTGTTTTTTCATTCCTTTGTATGTGCCAACAGTCTTCATATGTAACAAATGAGATAGTTTGTGATACATCTGTAGCGGGATGTGTCATTTTTGTTTTGTAACTTTGCAAACGGAAAGGATAAATAACTAGAAACACAATACAAAAATGAAGACAATGAGAAAGACAGTACTTGCTATGTTGTTGCTTGCCGTGGGAGGAACCATGCAGGCACAAGGACTGAAGGATGCCTACAAAAATGAATTTATGATAGGTGTCGCCGTGAACCAGCGTAACGTGACCGAACCGCTGCAGATGGACCTCATCAAGCGGGAGTTTAACAGCGTCACGGCCGAGAATGATATGAAACCGCAGCCCACAGAGCCTCAGGAGGGAGTGTTCAACTGGGAGGGTGCTGACCGCATCGCCAACTTTTGCCGACAGAACGGCATCAAACTGCGTGGCCACTGTCTGATGTGGCACTCGCAGATAGGCGAGTGGATGTATGCCGACAACCCCACCAAGGAGGTATTCTACGAGCGTATGCGCAAGCATATTCATGCCGTGGTGAACAGATATAAGGATGTGGTGTACTGCTGGGATGTGGTGAACGAGGCTATCTCGGAGGAAAACAACAGCATAGACCCCTACCGTCAGACGCCGATGTATAAACTCTGTGGTGATGAGTTCATTGCCAAGGCTTTCCAATTTGCCCGTGAGGCCGATCCAAAGGCTCTGCTGTTTTACAACGACTTCAACGAGTGCGACAGAATCAAGAGTCAGCGCATTTTCAATATGGTGAAAGCCATGAAGCAGGCAGGTGTGCCTATCGACGGCATCGGTATGCAGGGACACTACAATATCTATGGACCTACGGAGAAGGAAATCGACGACGCCCTTACACTGTATAAGAAAGTGGTGAAGCATATCCATGTAACGGAGCTCGACATCCGCGTGAACACTGAAATGGGCGGACGGTTGCGCTTCAGTCGTGAGGGTGTGAACATCAGCGACTCGGTAAAACAGTATCTCGCCGATCAGTATGCGCGTGTGTTTAACGTGTTCCGCAAGCACAAGGATGTGATTGACTGTGTGACGTTCTGGAATCTCTCCGACCGCGACTCGTGGCTGGGTGCCGCTAACTATCCGCTGCCGTTCGACAGTGAGTACAAGCCGAAGTTGGCCTACGATGTAATCCTGAACAAACTGCCCGCGAAGTGGGAACTGCCCAAGGCTCCTGCACGCAGGCCTAACCGGCAGATGCAGCGCCCGCCATTCAATCCGCAGTTTGCCTTCCGTCCCATCGAGGGTGTGAAGGACGACTTCAAGCCTTCTACCAAGAACCAGCCTGGACAGCAGTATCCGCAAGTAAACTCGCAGGGCTACGTGCGCTTCCGCGTTGAGGCGCCCGACGCCAAGGCCGTCACTGTGAGCCTCGGACTGGGTGGACGTGGTGGCACGAAACTGCGCAAGACCTACGACGGCTCGTGGGTAGGCACTACTGAGGGACCAATGGATGAGGGTTTCCACTATTACCACCTCACGGTGGACGGCGGTACACTGAACGACCCAGGTGCACTGAACTATTACGGCTCATGTCGGTGGGAGAGTGGTATCGAGATTCCTGCCCACGATCAGGACTTCTATGCCTCGCGCATGGATGTTCCTCACGGAAATGTGCAACAAGTGCTGTTCCCCTCGGCCAGTACGAACACAGTACGCCGTGCTTTCGTGTATACTCCGCCGACCTACGGTAAGAACAAAAAAGAGCGTTTCCCCGTGCTCTACCTGCAACACGGATGGGGCGAGGATGAGACGGCATGGAGCAATCAGGGACACGCTAACCTGATTATGGACAACCTGATTGCCGAAGGAAAATGTGCCCCCTTTATCATCGTGATGACATACGGCATGACCAACGATGTTAAGTTCGGCGGTCTGCAGCAGTTCACAGCCGAGGAGTTTGAGAAGGTTCTTGTGGATGAACTGGTGCCCTATGTCGATGCGAATTTCTTGACGAAGGCCGACAAGCAGCACCGTGCTATGGCAGGCTTGTCGATGGGAGGCTTCGAGACGAAACTCATCACACTGCGCCGTCCGGAGGTGTTCGGCTATTACGGACTGCTGAGCGGTGGCCAGTACGAGCCTGCCGACATTAAGGACAAGAACCAGGTAAAACTGATTTTCCAGAGTTGTGGCTCGAAGGAGCGTCCCGATGCCATCCGCCAGTCTACCGAGCGGTTGAAGGCGGCAGGACTGAATGCCGTGGGCTACGTCAGCGAGGGCACTGCCCATGAGTTCTTGACATGGCGCCGCAGCCTATACCAGATGGCACAACTACTATTTAAATAAACCCATTTCTTGGGATTCGATACAATCGAGGGAAGCGAGGAGTTCCTCGAAGACGGATGCCCCCGATATGCTACTCACTCCTTGTATGAATTTTCAACAAAAAATGATAAGTATGATCAGAATATTGATATCCGTTTTGTTCTGTGTCGCCCCCGCGATGGTGGTGGCACAGAACCCTTTTGTACAGACATGGTTTACAAGCGATCCCGCTCCAATGGTGCACGACGGCACGATGTATGTCTATACCGGTCACGACGAAGACGGCGCCGACTTCTTTTGGATGCAGGAGTGGCGCGTGTATAGTACACAGGACATGGTGAACTGGACCGACCACGGCTCACCGCTGGCGCTGGAGAACTTCAGTTGGGCGGACGACCGGGCATGGGCCTCGCAGTGCATTGAGCGTGACGGGAAGTTCTATTGGTACATCTGTGCCCACTCTCGGTTGTCGAAGGGTATGGCTATTGGCGTGGCCGTAGGTGACTCACCCACGGGACCCTTCCGTGACGCATTGGGGAAGCCCTTGTTTGAGAACGGTTCGTGGGACCATATCGACCCCACAGTGATGATTGACGACGACGGCCAGGCATGGCTCATGTGGGGCAATCCGCAGTGTTACTACCTGAAGCTGAACCGCGACATGATTTCCTATAGCGGAGAACTGGGCAGACTCGACATGACGGAGGAGGCCTTCGGTGGTCCGATGATGAGCAAGCGCGAAAAAGGAAAGAAATATAAAGACTCGTATGTGGAGGGTCCCTGGCTCACGAAACGCAACGGTACTTACCAATTGCTTTATGCAGCCGGTGGTGTGCCTGAGCACATCTCTTACAGTACTGCCTCCTCGCCTGTCGGTCCGTGGAAGTATGCCGGCGAGATTATGCCTCTTAGCGACACAAACTCGTTTACCAACCACTGCGGTGTAGCCGACTATAAAGGACACTCCTATTTCTTCTACCATACGGGCAAATTGCCTCAAGGTGGTGGCTTCGGTCGCAGCGTTGCCGTTGAGGAGTTTCACTATAATGCCGATGGTAGCTTCCCCACTATCATACCTACCGACAAGGGTGTGGAGCCGGTAGGGAAGTTTGATCCCTATCGCAAGGTGGAGGCTGAGACAATGGCATTTTCGAAAGGAGTGAAGACAGAGCAGAACGATCAGGTGGGTGTGTATGTCACCGACATTCACAACGGCGACTATATTAAGTTGCGCAATGTGCACTTTTGCAACAAGACGCCTCGCACCTTTACGGCCAGGGTGGCCAGTGGCCTGCGTGGCGGAAGAATAGAGGTACGCATTGACAGCATCGGAGGCGCTCTCCTTGGCAAACTGGATGTGCCTGGCACTGGCGGTTGGGAGCAATGGCAGACGCTGACCACCGACCTGACGGCCATAGCCCGCGGGCATCATGACCTGTACTTCGTGTTTACTGGCAGAAAAGGACCGAAGCTGATGAATTTCGACTGGTGGGAGATGCGCGGACTGGAACAGGTGAATATGCCTTTGTTCCAAACGAAATACACTGCTGACCCATCACCGTTGGTTGTTGGCGACACGCTGTTCCTATATACTTCTCACGATGCCTCCCCCGAGGATATTCCCGACGAGAACGAGAAAGGCTCGGCAGGATTCTTTATGTACGACTGGCTGCTATGGTCGACTACCGACATGGTGAACTGGACGGAACACGGTGCCGTAGCCTCATTGAAAGACTTCGCATGGCGTAGCCGCGACAACGGGGCATGGGCTATCCAGACGGTGGAGCGTAACGGCAAATACTACCTCTATGCACCACTCCACGGACATGGCATCGGTGTCCTGGTGAGCGACTCTCCCTACGGACCGTTTAAGGACCCGCTGGGCGAACCCTTGGTATGGCAGAAAGAACATTGGTACGACATCGACCCTACAGTGATGACCGACGACGACGGACAGGCTTATATGTACTGGGGGAATCCATATACTTATTATGCACTGCTCAACGATGATATGATCTCGCTGAAGAGCGGCATTACCAAACTGGACTACCACATAGACCATTACCAGGAGGGACCATGGCTCTACAAACGTGGCGGGCATTACTACCTGGGCTATGCGTCGACATGTTGTCCGGAGGCGTTGGGATACGCTATGAGCGACTCCCCGACAGGGCCGTGGAAGAGCATGGGCTACATCATGATGCCTACCGAGCGCGACAGGGGGAACCACCCAGGTATCTGCGACTATAAAGGTCACTCGTATGTCTTCGGCCAGAATTACGATCTGATGCACCTTGACACGTTCGTGCATCATGAGCGCCGCAGCGTCTCGGCAACGGAGATCGAATATGAGAGCGACGGAACCATCAAGCTTGTGCCTTATTGGCTGGATCAGCAGCCCATGCAGCAGTTGCACTGGCTGAATCCCTACCAGCGTGTTGAGGCGGAGACCATGGCATGGGGCTACGGACTGAAGAGTGCCAAAATGGGTATTCAGAATACGGGTGTGGTGGCCAATATGCCTGTCTCGACAGGCCGTCGTAATATGTATGTCACTAATCTTGGTGACGGTAAGTACATCCGTCTTCGCGGTGTCGACTTTGCCAGTGGAGCCAAAGAGTACAACCTGACTGCCGCGGCAACGGGCAGTTGTACGATCACCTTGCGTCTGGATGGCGTGGACGGACCAGTTGTGGGAACACTCAACATCAAGCCTACAGGCTCGGTAGAGAAATACAACTCGTTCAGAGCGAAGGTGAAGAACGCTTCCGACGTTCACGACTTGTACATCTGTTTCAATAATGTGAAGGGAGAAATCCGTCTCGACTGGTGGCGGTTTAAGAAATAATGCAGACACACAGTCAAAACCATATAAAAAAGATATTTCGTATGAGAAGAATATTAGCATTGTTGTTTTGGTCGTTTGCCGTTGTGATGGCAAATGCGCAGAATCCATACCTGCCATTGTGGGAGCATGTCCCTGATGGAGAACCCCGTGTCTTTGAGGACCCTGACCATCCGGGCAAGATGAGGGCTTATATTATCGGTTCACATGACACCCATTTCACTCAGTATTGCGGCAATGACATCCGCATGTGGTCGGCACCCGTAGAAGATCTCACCCAATGGCGCGACGAGGGTCCTATTTTCTCGTGGTTCGTCAACGGACAGTGGGATACCATGTTTGCCCCTGACCTGGTGGAGACGACAGACAAGATAACTGGAAAAAAGACGTATTGGCTCTATCCCCACAGTCGCGGATGGCAGCGTGTGGCTATGGTGTGTAAGGGTGACCGTCCCAATGGCCCCTTCGTGCCCGTGAATTTGACGGAGGACGGCACAAAATGTGTTGAAGGCTCGCTCATCGACTTTGACCCGTCGGTGTTCATTGAGCCTGTCACCAACAAGAAAGATCCGGACTACAAGAAAGGTTTCCGTGCCTATGTATTCTATGGTTTCCAGCACTCTACTGCTGTCGAACTTGACCAGAATACGATGTATTCTAAGCGTGAGGGTACAGAGCCTATTGATCCGTTCATACCTGCCAGCAGTCGTGACGGCAAACTGCTTGACAAGGAGGGTAGTGAGTACAAGGCACTTTACAAAGGACAGAATCCACTGGACTTCAACTTCTTTGAGGCTTCGTCTATCCGTCAGGTGGGCAACAAGTACGTGATGGTCTTCTCCGGCTACTCTGGCAAGGAGTATGGTCTGAGTTCTACCAACTCAGCCTTGCGCTATGCTTTCGGAGACTCACCGCTGGGTCCATGGCGATCTGGTGGAGTGTTGGTTGACTCCCGTGGCGTGGTGGAGAACGAGGACGGCTCGCAACTGATTACCACCAATGCCGGGCATAATACGCATGGTTCCCTGCAGCAGATCAATGGCCAGTGGTATGTTTTTTACCATCGTCCGCCACGCGGTTTCGGCAATGCCCGTCAACCCATGGTGGCACCCGTGAAGATAACATGGGACAAGAAACCTGTCAGCAAGGGAGGCATGGTGCGCATCACAGCTTACGACCCTTATACAA
Organism: Prevotella sp.; assembly: GCA_016291595.1. Lineage (GTDB taxonomy): Bacteria > Bacteroidota > Bacteroidia > Bacteroidales > Bacteroidaceae > Prevotella. The sequence continues at coordinate 1,575 of JAEEXN010000084.1, read as the reverse complement.
AGGATCATGTGTGGACTGCCAAGGCTTCCAACGGCACGAAGTACACGGGAGCGGAGGTGACCAGCGAGGGCTTCCATATCTTCGGTTTGCCACCCTATGCCTACTATTCTGCCGGTATAGCCTGTTTCATGGCAGGTGGTACGAACAGTAACGAATGGATACAGGATTGTTTCGATGTATGGAACAACTCCATGGACCTGGCTGGCATTACCAATGGCGGCATTGTAGGCTTCAAATATTTTGGCTTTGGCGGCCTGGCACAGAATGACAGGGGCATTCATGCCTTCGAGGGTATCAGACAGGGTGATGGTGCTGAGTTGAACATTCGTCTGACACCTGGTGGACACGGAGCTTTCAAGGTTCATGTGCGATTGGACAATCCATGGCGTGGACAGGAGATTGGCGTACTCGAAGTGGCTGCCAATGCCCAGCGGGTAGCAGATAACTACCGTCTCAGTGTGCCCGCTGTCGAAGGACTGACGGGAAAGCATGCCGTCTATCTTGTGGCCGAGGGTGCCGACATACAGCCTAAACAGGATAACCGTCCGCAGTGGGGCCGTCGTCCGCAACAACCACAGCGCCCTGAGGGACTTTTCGATTTGCACGGAATCGGTTTCTCGAAGAAGGGCCAGCCTTGTGACATTCCTGTTGTTCCGCAGATTACCATCAAGGCTGATGGAAAGCAGTTGTTAATACCCAGCCTCCCCATTCGTACCACCAATCAGAATGGATATACCGACCTGACCCATTATCAGGTTTATGCCCCGCTGAAGGCTGGCTCAAAGTTGGAGGCTACAGCCAACGTGCCTAGCGTACAGATTCGTGTCAGTCCTGTAGCTGAAGGCCGCGCTACCGTAAGATGCGTCTATCAGGGAAAGGAGAAAATCTTCCTGATCAATTAGTAGAAGCGTGAAGAATGAACTGTGAAAAGTGAAATATGGGCCAGTTGAGAATATTCATTATAATATGCGTTTCCGCACTTCTGGCGGGATGCAATGCTGCTGTTGACATCGACCAGCAGGTTGACGAACTGTACAGTAAGATGTCGCAAGAGGAGCGTATCGCCCAGCTGAAGAGTATGTTTATGGACGAGCTCTTCAACGAGCAGGGGCAGTTGGATACGGCAAAATGCCGGGAACTAATTCCCTACGGCATCGGTCATTTCTCACAGTTCGCTATGCAGAAACCCCGCGACCCGAATGAGCTGCGCGACCGTGTGGCTGCCATTCAGGACTGGCTGATGCATCATACGCCCAACGGCATTCCTGCCCTCTGTCATGAGGAAGTGCTCTCGGGTGTCAACACCAAGGGCTCTACCATCTATCCGCAGCAGATTGGTATGGCATGCTCTTTTAATCCCGAACTGGCAGAACTGAAAACCTTCCAGACGAGTACCGCTATGCGTAAAATGGGCGGTGTGCTGGCACTGTCACCGATGGTCGATGTGTGCCGTACTCCCAGTTTCAATCGCCTGGAAGAGTCGTATGGCGAAGACGGATACCTGTCGGCGGCCATGGGAGTGGCTTTCGGGAAAGGCTCGCAGCAAGGAAACCTGAAAAAAGGCGTGGGTGCCTG
>JAEEXN010000012.1 GCA_016291595.1 Prevotella sp. | reverse complement strand
TAAGTTATATATATATAATATAATAATAAAGAAAGAAGGGTACCCTTCGAAAACTAACTGATATAACTGATATTGTTATTGAAAAAATGTTAATTTTTGTCTAAAAAGCTGTATATCAATGAGATACAGTATCAAGACTTCCGCTTTTCCAAGCTGCAGAACCTCTGAAAAGGCACAAAAGGCATCAAATACCTGCTCTCAAAGGCCTCAAAAGACGTGCAAAACCCTTTGTTTTAATGTTTTTTTACTCTATTTGGCGCACTTTTGAGCTCCGCAAAAATTCAACATCCCGGCCTCATTTGGGAGGAATTGTGCAGAAAGATGCACATATTGTGGCCAAATGTAAGGGATATAAGTTCCAATTGTTCTATTCTGTAGGAGCAATTTGCCGTTATTTCTGTCCTCGGATGTGGCCAATCCGGCATCATAAAGAGCTCCTCTATGACTCTGTAGTATGTTCCTGCAACTACCACTAGTTGCAGAGTTGTGGGATTTGATGCAATTTGGAATAGTTTCTTTGGTCAGAAAACTCGTCAGCTGGATAGTTCTTGATTGTAAACGATTCAAATTGATGTGAAACTCTTACATTTAATCGATTGCAAAGGTGTGAGAGAGATTCAATAGTGCCATTCATCATGCCTTGGTGAACACCAGGCATCGCCAGTCGCCAGAGCAGAAACGCTCCCGATACTCAAGATTGAGTGTTGATGCTTTCTCGACGAGCAGGGGAATGTCGTCCTCGTAGAAACCGCTCAGGATAAGAATGGCTGAAGAACCCATAATCTCCTTAAAAGCATGCATGTCTTGCAACAGGATGTTGCGGTTGATGTTGGCAAGTACCACATCGAATACTCCACAGACGTGTGACAATACATGTGAATCGCCCAATAATACTTCGATGTTGCTGACACCGTTCAACTGAGCATTATGTTTGGCATTGTCAACACTCCACTCGTCAATATCGTAGGCCACAACGCTCTTGGCGCCTAATTTGGAGGCTACAATGCCCAAGATGCCCGTTCCGCAACCACAGTCGAGCACCCGCTTGCCCTCCAGATTCATGTCAAGCAGACGGCGCACAATCATTTGTGTCGTGTCGTGTGTGCCAGTCCCAAAAGCCATTCGGGCATCGATGGCGACAGACAGCTTATAGTTGTGAGCCGGATCATTACTGTCGTTGAGGGATGTTTCTGTCTCTCCGTTCTCTGTTTGCTTAGCATCGAAGATGATGCAGCGGTCGTCGATGACGATTGGCTCGAAACCCTCTTGCTCCCAAGTCTCGTTCCAGTCTTTGTTCTCAGCCTGTTCGACCGTATAATTGATGGATACATCCGGCAAAGGGAATTCTTTCAGGCAATTGTCGAGTATGGCTCGATGGAACAAATCCTCCTGAACGTATCCGTTGATACCCTCTTCAGTTTCCTCGAAGGTCTCGAAACCAGCATCAGCCGCAACACTACCCAACAGGTCACGGGCTATCTCGGAATTAGGATTGATCTTGAATCTTGTTATCAGATATTTCATAGCCAATAATGTTAAATTCTACTGCAAAAATACAAAAAATAGGGAAAAACCTACCACCGTTTAGGGTTTTTCCGTAAATTTGTATGCAATTATGCATTAATTTTGCACCGTGAACATTTAGAAACAACTAAAACGTGAATAAAAAAATGAAGAAGTTCATCATCTTATCAATTCTGGCGGTGTTCCTTCCCATCTCGATGATGGCGCAGGACGATGTTTACTTCGTTCCCAAGAAAGTAGACAAGACTGCTCAGACAAAAAGTGTGGTTCAGCCAGCTGTGGTAACCCACAGCGGGAGTTCTCGTGATGTGGACGAGTACAATCGTCGCGGACTGCAGAGCTACTACCAGAAGATTGGCACCGACTCATTAGGCAACGATATCATTGAGTTCCATGTGGGTGAGGGCTATCCTTCGGCTAACGATACTGTTTATGCCGGTCCTGTTCAGTACAAGTTCGATGATGCTGATTCAGATTATGAGTACACCCGCCGTCTGAGCCGTTGGGATGGTTTCTACGATCCCTGGTTCTTCAGCCTCGGCTATGGCTGGCACAGCCCTTGGTGGTATCATCGTTATGGCTGGTACGATCCTTGGTATTATAGCTGGTACGATCCCTGGTACTATGGTTGGGGCGGCTATTATAGCTGGTATGATCCCTGGTATTATGGCGGTTACTACGGATGGTACAGCCCCTGGTACTATGGTGGTTACTATGGCAGCTACTGGTGGCCACGTAACTATGTGGTTGACTACAGCGGACCAACTGGCACACAGCGTCACGGCCGTATCAACTATAACACGCCCGTCGGCACTCGTACAGGTAATGCTGTAACCTATAGTCATGGTACTTTTGGCGGACGTAGTGTCGGTACTTTTGGCGGCTCGCGCAGCAACACCAGTTCCGCATCGCGCTCGTCGAGTACGAACAGGACTACTCGGAATGCCAATGGTAATTTCGGAGGCTCGCGCTCTCGTTCTTATGATAGTGGCAGCAGCAATAGCGGCACTCGCTCTTACACTCCGTCAAGCTCAGGCTCTAGTGGCGGTTCGTTCGGCGGTGGCGGCACCTTCGGTGGCAGCCGTTCCGGTGGCGGAGGTTCGTTCGGCGGTTCTGTTGGAGGCGGCAGTCGTGGTGGCGGCGGAGGCAGCTTCGGAGGCAGAAGGCATTAATTAAGGATTCACTAACGTTCAATAACTTGTGATAATTGATAGAATTATGAAAAGAAAATATTTTTTGGCTGCTCTAGCTCTGGTTGTATTGCCAGTGGCAGCACAGGAGACATACGAAAACGCTAAAGTTGCTGGTCCGCAGGACTTGAACGGAAGTGCACGCTATGTGGGTATGGGTGGAGCTATGGAGGCGTTAGGCGCAGACCTGTCTACCATCTCGTCCAACCCTGCCGGTCTCGGTCTGTATCGCAAATCGACGGCCAGCGTGTCGTTCGGACTTGTGTCGCAGCAGGATGCCAAAGATTTCTCTGAGGGTAACAAAACCAATATGAGCTTCGATCAGCTGGGTTTCGTCTATTCGGCTCGCTCGGGCAGGAGCTCGTTCGTCAACTTCGGCTTCAACTACCACAAGAGCCGTAACTTCGACTTCATTCTCTCGGCAAGTGACAAGCTGACGGCTGCGTCGCAGAACAAGCTGACCTATATGAAACAGATGAACGGACTTCTCTATGAGACTGATAAGGATGGCTATCCCAACTTCGACCGCTCTTATGCCTCGTGTTCACAGCTCGACGATTTGTATGCCCGCAATCTGAACTACGATACGCAGGAGAATACGTGGTTTTACGATGAGGCCAGCAACTATTTGCTTGACCGTGCCCACAAAGGAGCCATTAGCAACTATGACTTCAATGTTTCGGGCAACGTTAACGACCGCTTCTATTGGGGTATCACCTTCGGCCTGAAGGATGTTAACTATAAGCACACCGGATTGTATCAGGAGGCTTTGACAACAGGAGGTTCTGTGGCTGTTAGTGACGAGCGCAAGGTCGACGGATCAGGTTTCGATATGGTGTTTGGTGTCATCTTCCGTCCGGTGGAATATTCGCCATTCCGCATCGGTCTGAGTGTGGCTACACCAACATGGTATGATCTCAACACAAGCAACTATACCACCATGAACACTCCTTACGGAGCTGCAGATGCCAGCGAGGACTATGACTTCAAGCTCTACACTCCGTGGAAGTTCGGCGTCAGCCTGGGTCATACCGTAGGTAACTATCTCGCTCTTGGTGCCAGCTACGAGTTTGCCGACTATGCTCATCTTGACACCCGCTATAATACTGGTGGTTACTACGACTACTGGGGCGGTTATAGTGAGACCAGCGAGAGCGACGACCTCATGAACGACCACACCAAGGCTACGCTGAAGGGTGTGAGTACGCTGAAGCTGGGTGCTGAGTTCAAGCCTTATCCCGAGCTGTCGGTGCGTCTGGGTTACAACTATGTGAGCCCGATGTATAAGCTGGATGGGTTTAAGGATAGTTCAATTGGAACAGATGGCTCATACTACAGTTCGGCAACAGACTATACCAACTGGAAAGGTACCAACCGCATTACAGCCGGACTGGGCTATACCATTGGCAATGTGAACCTCGATGTAGCTTACCAATATAGTGCTACCGACGGAAACTTTGCTCCGTTCATGAATTATACCGACAATCAAGACTGGACAAACGACAACGTGGCCAACGAAGTAAGCGTGAGCAACAAACGCCACCAGTTGCTGTTCACCATCGGATACAGATTTTAAGTGGTAGTTCTCTATCATGTATATTGCGCGGATTCTATCGATAGAATCCGCGTTTTTTATTTGAGATTCTTGCTCGTTCCGAAATAATTCCGTACTTTTGCAAATCGGAATTATAACACCAAATTATATAATAAAGACAATGAGAGCAAGAACAGCAGAATGGTTTGAAACCAAAATCAAGTATGAGAAAACGATGGAAGATGGCATGCAGAAGGCCGTCATAGAAGCATATACAGTTGACGCTCTGAGTTTTACTGAGGCTGAGAAGCGCATCATGGAGGAGATGTCGAGCTATATCAGCGGTGGCTTTGAGGTGAAAGACATTAAGAAGGCTAACTACAAGGAGATATTCTTCAGCGAGAACGAAAACGACGACCGTTGGTATAAAGCTAAGCTTCAGTTTATCACCATCGACGAGAAAACGGAGAAAGAGAAACGTTCAAATGTTTACTATCTTGTCCAGGCATCAACCTTCCAGGGGGCTGTGAAGAATATCGATCAGGTGATGGGCGGAACGATGATAGACTATGTTATTGCCTCGTTGGCCGAAACTACACTCATGGATGTATTTGAGTATCATCAGGTTGAGCAGAAGAACGACAAACCGGAATACGAGCAGTAGCCCAAATAAACAACGAATCGGGCGAGAGTCCCGGTTTTTCCCTTCATCATATATTCGACTCATTCGATTTGTAATCTCTTGAGTTCAACGAAGTGGAGTTCGAGAAATAACAATTGTCAATTATCAATTAATAGTTTTGATGTACGACGTTAAAGGAAATCTTCGTGAAGTGCTTAGCAGTCTGCCGGCCGGTGTGAAGCTAGTTGCCATCAGCAAGTATCATCCCAATGAATATATTGAGGCTGCCTATGCTGAGGGACAGCGTATCTTTGGAGAGAGCCATGAACAGGAGCTCCGCCAGAAGCACACAACTCTTCCCAATGACATAGAGTGGCACTTTATTGGCCATTTGCAGACCAACAAAGTAAAATACATCGCCCCGTATGTGTCGATGGTAGAGGCGGTCGACTCAATCAAGTTGTTGCGTGAAATAGAGAAGCAGGCCGCCAAGTGCGACCGTGTTATTAACGTGTTGTTGGAGTTGCACATTGCCGAGGAGGCTACAAAATACGGACTATCACTCGATGCATGTAGAGAACTGCTTGCCGGTGGTGAGTGGAGGCAGATGGGACATATCCGTATCTGTGGTCTGATGATGATGGCCTCGAACGTCGACGACGAAAAGCAGATTGCTGCAGAGTTCGATATTGCCGATCATTTCTTTAATGAGGTTAAGACTCAGTATTTTGCGGATGACGACAGTTTCTGTGAGCGGTCGTGGGGGATGAGTGACGATTATCCCATTGCATTAGCTCACGGTTCCACAATGGTACGTATTGGCACTCGTATCTTTGGTCCTAGAGTGTATTAATTATTTGGCAGGAACAAAAGTGCTTCCGACCCTGTCTATTGAGTGGATATTTAATACTACAAAGGCATAGATGTATTCGTACACCTATGCCTTTGTGATTATAGGGAATAAAATAAAGAAGAAGAGGAAATATATGCCTGTCTCTTCCTTTTTAGTCACTCATTAAACCTGCCTTTTGGAACATGGCTAAGGCCTTTTCGTGTTTGGTTACTTGCTTTATATGACCACCAATATGGCCTCGATAAAGATTATGATTGAGGTCATTGAATTTGACGGCTTGGGCAAGGGAATTACCAGAGTCAATGATGCGTTGGACGTATTCGAAGTAATCTGTTCCTTTCTTGTGCGTAAGCAGGCGCAAAGCATCGACGATGTCTTCGTCTACACCTTTTTCCAGTAAATCATTGAAAGTGATATCAGAGTCCTCAACCACATCATGAAGAAATCCTGCAATAATCTCCTGTCGATTTCGTCCTGCCATACCCACGGCCAAAGGATGTAGGATGACAGGTTTACCATCGAGGTCTTTCTGTCCCTCATGGACGTCAATAGCTATTCGCAAGGCTTCTTCAATGGTAATCATTGTGACGTTTTGTAGTTTACTTTACCTGAACTTTTCGTTTGCCAATGATATATAGTCCTCGAGGCAATGCCTTCAAATCTGTACCGGCATAGCGTCCGTCGATAGTGAAGATGCGTTGATCCTGTTCTTCTCTGTATATTATAGGCTTACTGATTCCCGTTTCTGAGTAATCTTTCATGAAATCAAAAGAAATGACACCATCCTCATCTTCTTTAATATTGTAGATGGGCTTATTGAGTTTGCCTGTATAAGTGTAAAGCATACTCTTTCCGTCTTGTCTTGTCATATCGTCGGTAAGTGACGTGACCCCTGAGGTACCCGGGAAAGGATCACCATTCATCTCCTGATAGTAAAGTAGAGTTGAATCATTGCAGTTGGTGGACGACAGAAGCAGACCATCTGCGGCAACAACGGTCATTCTCGGATGATTCTTTGTCTCATTGGGCTTTTGACCTAATGTAAAGTAACTTTTGTTATAGTCAACGTGATATACTAACATTCCATGTCCTTTAATGGACTTTCCATTGCTCTTAGCATCGTACCATCCGCGTTCCTGTATGTTCTCAATGATATAATACTCATTAGTAGCATTATCATTTACTATGCGATATGCTTTGCCTCCCTCCTGGATGGGGGTGAGTTGTAATTGCCCCTCCTCACTAAGCGTCTCGATGTTCATCCATCCCATCGCCTCGCGTTCCCATGCTGTGTATGGAGTGGGTAAGTATCCGTTCTTGGTGTACTCTCCACCGTCCATGAGGTCCCAGAACTCCATTTCATGGTTATTATCGCATGCATCGTTGCTCTGATATAGGTCTGGAAGACCTAATGTGTGGGAGAACTCATGGCAAAAGAGCCCGATACCATTGATTCGCGGGTAGGAATAAGCCCCGGGATACGCGTTCAATTCGTTGTTTATTCCATAGCGTGCTACCGTCTTTCCATCGAATTTTCCAAAGTTTTGAAAACCAGACTTTGGCCATATACAGTCAGGGGTGTTTCCTGTAAAGCTCTCGGAGAATCCTGCATAGACAATATATACCAAATCTACATACCCGTCATTGTTGGCATCATAAGCCGAAAAATCAAGGCTGTCATCCATTAAGGTGCAGGCATCTTTTATCAGTTCGTCATAATGAATATCTTTCAGGGTGCCTTTGTTGCCACCATAATACTTCAAAGAGTTAGGTAGTTTCACAGGACCGTAAATGTCGAACTGCGGAATGAACTTCTTGAAACTCATATCAGAAAAGTACTGTGCCACACTACTTAGATTACTTCCCTCTCCATTATCATAGTTCTCAGAACGTCCTTTACCATTAAGATACTGCTCGAATGATCTACGAGGATTGGTGATAGTGAAAGGAGTGTCTTGGAACTCAGCCAGTATAACAACAGCCTTAGGAGTTCCTGAATGTGGAAATAATGTTTGTTCGGAGAGCAAGTCATCCTCTATGCTTGCACGTCTTCTTGCACTTTTAGCTTTCACTCGAGTGCTGAAAGCAACTTTATTCTGTTTACTTATTAACTCACGCTCTACATCACTTCGAAGGTCTTTATTATGCGCAAGCTGTTTGGTGGCAGTCAGACTTCCATCAGCTTCCACCGCAGCAACATAATATGCGTTTCCTTGGCGACAGAGTAAAGCTCCGTCTTTTGTCATGTACCAATGGTAATGCTCATCACCACGAAGTATGATTGTCAGCGGTGTTCCATCAGCCTGAGTGATGGTAATGGGCAATGGATATGCTTTTGCCGCCCATGAGGCTGTTGTAAACAGTATGAATGTGAATATAAAAAGAATCTTTTTCATTATTTGTTCAAATTGTTGTTTTTGTTCTTATTAAAATAGTACTGTCCTTTATTCTTGGTGCGACTGCCATATTCGATAGCCCGTACCGGACAGTGGTGATAACAGGCGAAACATGTGCAACAGTTCCCAAGCCCTTTCCATTGTGGCAGTTCACCTTTACCACCAATGATGTTTCCAGTAATGCACGAGTCTACACATTTTCCACAACGGATACATTTTCCTGCATCTACAAAGAACGGTCTGTCTGTAATGAGAAACCTGTTGAAGAGCGTGCCAAGCAACCAACTGTTGATTCGTGGCCAATGACCTTTGTAAGTCTTACAGATGCCTCGCTTTCGCTGTACGATTTCTCTTGTATACTCATTCAATAGCTCATTTGCCTTAAGAATCTTTGCTATCTCTTTTTCTGGCTTGTCGATATCCATGAACGGAAGTCCCACGTATGATTCAGGCATAATGAGAGAATAGATGCTGTCTGCCTTCAGATGCTGTTGTCTTAAATCACAATTTAGAATCTCCATCGTCTGTCCGATGTCATCGCCTGCTGTACAGAGGGCATAGCAGAAGTTGTTGTCCAAATGGTGGATATTCATTTTCCGTATAAACTCTCTAACGAGCCGGGGTGGTCTCCAACCATGTACGGGAAAGACAAAGCCTATACGCTCATCTTTATTCACGCTGAAATCACAACCCCCATTAACAGCTTCTGATATGCTGATGAGTTGCTCACCAGTAGCTGAGGCCAGATGCTCTGCTGCCCAGCGTGTATTTCCTGTTGCAGAGAGATAGAATATCATGGTGCAAAGATACGAATAAGTAAGAAAAAAACAAAATTTATTTTTACCTTTTCCATCAAGAGCGCTTTCTTTAGAGAATCAAAATGAGAAATAATGAAAAATGGCAATCCGGAATGGATAATTATTTGTATATTTGCAGCCGTTATGCAACGATACTTTGTTTTTTTCAGTTACGATGGGACAAATTACCATGGCTGGCAGATTCAGCCCCATTGTCACTCGGTGCAAGCGGAACTGCAACGGGCATTATCTACTTTGTTGCGTAGAGAGATGGAGGTGGTTGGAGCCGGACGAACTGATGCGGGAGTGCATGCCCGTGTGATGGCTGCTCATTTCGATTTCGATGGAGATTTGGACTGTCAGCAGTTAGCATACAAACTTAATCGCATATTACCTCGTGACATGGCTGTAGATAGGGTAGAGGCCGTGGACAACGACTTGCATGCACGTTTCTCAGCAACCAGCCGTACATACCATTATTATATACATACGCGCAAGAATCCCTTCCGGCGTGCCTATTCATGTGAACTTCATTATCATCTTGATTTTGAGGCGATGAATGAGGCTGCTACTATACTGATGAGCTATGATGATTTCGGCGCTTTCTGTAAGAGTCATACTGATGTGAAGACCACCTTATGTAAAATTTCAGAGGCGCGATGGATACAAACAGCAGCTGACGAATGGTATTTCGTGATTACAGCCAATCGTTTTCTAAGGAACATGGTTCGTGCGGTTGTCGGGACGCTCATCGAGGTTGGTCGCGGCCGTATGACCTTGAAGGAATTCCGAAGTGTCGTTGAAGGAAAGAAGCGTACAGCCGCAGGTGAAAGTATGCCCGCTCATGCACTTTTTTTGGAGAATGTGACTTATTAACTCGTAACTATTTACTTAATTTTCTGAATATAAAAGGTGGCCTGGTTATTATTAGCATTTCTGTCCGCAACGTTGTTGGGCTTTTATGATTCTTGCAAAAAAGAGGCTCTGAATGGTAATGCCGTGATTCCCGTCCTTTTTCTCAACACGTTGTTCTCATCAATGATTTTTCTGCCATTTATTATTCTTAGCCATTCGGCTTCAGTACTTGACGGAACCATCTTTCATGTGGCATCAGGAGGGTGGGAGATGCATCGATACATTCTATTGAAGAGTCTGATAGTTTTATCGAGTTGGATTTTCGGCTATTTCGGGATGAAACACCTGCCCTTGAGTATAGTTGGCCCTATCAATGCTACAAGACCAGTAATGGTGTTGATTGGAGCTATGATAATATTTGGTGAACGGCTGAATATGTATCAATGGATAGGTGTGTTGTTGGCTGTATTATCTTTTTTTATGTTGAGCAGAAGTGGCAAGAAAGAAGGTATTGACTTTAAGCATAACAAATGGATTTGCTTCGTGGTACTGTCTGCCATGTTGGGTGCCGGTAGTGGAATATACGATAAGTATCTGATGGCTGCTCCTCAAGACGGTGGAGTGGGATTGAATTGCATGATGGTACAAAGCTGGTATAATATATATCAGTGTGCCATGATGGGAGCCATGTTATTGTTGTTATGGTGGCCGAAACACAAACAGACGACACCGTTTCATTGGCATTGGTCGATTGTTCTCATTTCCCTGTTTTTAAGTGTTGCGGATTTTGTGTATTTCTATGCTTTGAGTTTGCCTGGTGCCATGATTAGTATTGTTTCGATGATAAGACGTGGAAGCGTTATCGTGAGTTTCCTTGTTGCCGCAGTTGTATTCCATGAGAAAAACCTTAAGAGTAAGGCTGTTGATATGGCCTTGGTTTTGTTGGGAATGCTATTTTTGTATTTAGGGACAAAATGATAAAATGGAATAAAAAAACAACATTTGCTTTGCATTTTGCAGGAAAAGCATTATTTTTGCAAATTGAATAGAGTTTTTTATATGGCACGTAATATATTCAAGGGTTTAGGTATAGCCCTGATAACACCGTTTACGACTACTGGAGCAGTAGATTATGCGGCGCTGAAAAGGTTGGTGGAGTATCAATTGGATAACGGTGCAGATTTCTTTTGCATTCTCGCAACGACAGGTGAAACTCCATGCTTGACATTTGATGAGAAAGAAAAAATCAAGGAATTGGTCGTGGACGTAGTTCATGGTCGTATTCCTATTGTTGTAGGTTGTGGTGGCAACAACACAATTGCGGTTGTTGAAGAGTTGAAGGCTGCAAACATGAAAGGTATTGATGGCGTCCTGAGTGTTTGTCCTTACTATAACAAGCCTTCGCAAGAAGGTTTGTATCAGCACTTTAAACGTATTTCAGAGAATAGTCCCCGGCCAGTAATATTGTATAATGTACCAGGTAGAACAGGCATCAACATGAGGCCGGAGACAACAGTTCGCCTTGCCAATGATTGCGAGAATATCGTGGCCATTAAAGAGGCTAGTGGAAATATTGAACAAGTGGATGAAATTATCAAGGCAAAACCTGACCGTTTTGATGTGATTAGTGGTGACGATGCTATCACTTATCAATTAATTGCCAGTGGTGGAGCAGGAGTTATCTCGGTGATAGGAAATGCATTGCCCAAGGAATTCTCACGCATGATTCGTCTTGAGTTCCGAGGGGAGTATGAGGCTGCACGCAAGATACATCATAAATTTACTGAGCTGTATAAACTGCTGTTTATTGACGGTAATCCTGCAGGTGTAAAGGCATTACTTCATGAGATGGGAATGATAGAGAACGAATTACGTTTACCGCTTGTGCCTACTCGTGTTACTACATTGCAGAAAATTAGTGCTATATTGAAGGATTTGCGAATCTAAGATGTCTGAAGAAAGAAGAGTCATACACGAGATTACTCCTTTAATGGGCAAAGACGTTCTGTATATTGCGGATCGTCATAAGAAAGAGTTTACTTACCCCATTCATAACCATGAGGTATTCGAACTGAACTATGTAGAGCATGCATCAGGAGTACGCCGTATAGTGGGTGATAGTAGCGAAGTAATTGGCGATTATGACCTTGTACTGATTACATCACCTGACCTTGAGCATGTTTGGGAGCAAAATACTTGTACAAGTGAAGATATTCGCGAGATAACGGTTCAGTTTGATTTTAATATAAACGAGGATAATCTGTTTGGTCGAAATCCTTTCCACAGTATGCGCAAGATGATGAATGAAGCCCAAAAAGGGCTTTGTTTTCCGCTTCCAGCAATTATGAGGATTTATAGTATGCTCGACTCTCTGAGCTCGGTGAAAGACGGATTCTATGCAGTTCAGCAGTTTCTTACAATACTGTACGAGCTTTCTAAATGCAATGGTGCGCGTACGCTGGCTTCTAGTAGTTTCGCCAAAATAGCTGTTGAAGATGACAGCCGACGAGTTCTGAAAGTTAAGAATTACATCAGTAAGAATTATATGGAGGAGATTCGTTTAGCGCAGTTGGCTGAAATTGCAGGCATGAGTCCGAGCGCTTTTAGTCGTTTCTTTAAGCTTCATACAGGGCGTAACCTTAGTGACTATATTATTGATATTCGACTTGGCTATGCTGCCCGCAAACTTGTCGATACCAACCATAGTATATCGGAGATTAGTTTTGAGTGCGGTTTTAACAACTTGAGTAATTTTAATCGTATCTTTAAACGCAAGAAAGGGTATTCACCAAGTGAGTTTCGTGAGAATTACCACAAAACACGTGTGATTGTCTGACCTGTGTTGTGATATCTTCAATCTGCCATATATTAGTTTCAAATCAGTCGGTTAATTAAAGTCAAACTAATCATTAATTTGAGTTCAATTAATCATTAATTGCACTCTGATTTGCCATTAATTGAACTGTAGTTAGTCGGCTTATTATAGCCAGTTATCATTTTATAATTACACTAGCGGTTGGCGCCAACCGCTAGTGTGTTATTCTTGCAAGTCTCTGTTGTAGTGCGGCATATCTTCAGGTATCACCATCGAAAGTTCCACCAGACCTTTTACTTCACCATCTAAACGCCATGGAGTTTGATATATCAGTTTTTTGCGTCCTTTCTTTGTAATGGTGTAGCAATGAGGGACATCCTTATTCAGCATCTCGTGTATGATTGCCTTTGAACGTTCGTTATGGCAGGGTATCATGCTATGCCCAACCATTGATTCACCTTCCCGATTGAATGTCTCTCGAGAGCGCTTGTTCATGTATATAACAATACCCTCTTTGTCGCAAACTGTTACTGCGGCTTCGATGTCTTCAGCCCATTGAAAATGATTCTTATCGCACTCCATTGGCTTAGTAGTTTTCTGCCTTTATCTGGAAATAAGCTTGAGGATGATCACATACTGGACATACTTCAGGAGCCTCCTTTCCAATAACTATGTGTCCACAGTTTGCACATTGCCAGATGACATCGCCATCTTTTGAGAACACTTTCTTGTCGCGTATGTTCTTCAACAATTTGCGATAACGTTCCTCGTGGGCTTTCTCGATCTTAGCTACACCCTCAAACTTTTCCGCAATTTCAACAAAACCTTCCTCACGTGCCTCTTTGGCCATACGGTCATACATATCAGTCCACTCGAAGTTCTCTCCGTTAGCTGCGGCTTCAAGGTTCTCCTCTGTAGTCTTAATGCTTCCACCCTCGAGCAGTTTGAACCACATTTTGGCATGCTCTTTTTCGTTAGCGGCAGTTTCCTCAAAAATGGCTGCTATCTGCACATATCCATCTTTCTTTGCTTTTGATGCCCAATAAGTATATTTGTTACGGGCCATAGACTCACCTGCAAAGGCTTCTTGCAGATTCTTCTCAGTTTTTGTTCCTTTTAGTTCTTTCATATTCATTATAAATTGATGAGTAATATTCAAAAATAGTTGTGTTACATAATCGTAATCTCTCCTGCGATCGAGCGATTCATCATCTGTCTGATCATACGGAAATCATTGTAATGTGCCTGTAAGTACATGAGTTTCGTCACAGCTCCTTCAACGGTGCTGTCAAATCCGCTCACAACTCCCGCATTCTTCAGGTGGTAGCTAGCATCATATTTACCCATTTCTACACTTCCTGCAACGCATTGGCTGATATTGACGATAGTTACTCCTCTTAATGAGGCATCTTTCAGTAGCTGTGTAACCCATGGTTGTTGTGGTGCATTACCACTACCATAGCTGCGCATAACAATAGAACGAAGCTCTGGCGCATCGAGCATGTGTCGTACAATGTTTTCCTGAATTCCAGGAAATAAGGAGAATACTATCACATTGGGATCCATGGAATAATGTGGAGTCATCGGCCTGTCATAATCGGGTTGTAAAATGTGATGGAAATGATAGGTGAAATTGACTCCAGCATCGCAAAGGTGTGGATAATTAAATGACTCAAAGGCCGTGAAACCTTCGGCATTCTGCTTTGTACTTCGGTTGCCACGAAGTAAGCGTCCGTTGAAATATATGCATACTTCTGGTACCTTAGGACGGCCATCAGGATGATAAGCAGAAGCCAGTTCAATACTGGTAATAAGATTTTCCTTACCGTCGGTACGCAACTGCCCGATAGGTAGCTGGCTTCCTGTAAGAATCACAGGTTTTGTCAGATTCTCCAACATATAGGAGAGAGCAGAGGCTGTATAAGCCATCGTGTCAGTTCCATGTAGAATGACGAAACCGTCGTAGTCTTCATAACGTTCGGCTATGATACGAACCAGTTTTGCCCACATACGATGGTCCATATCACTGGAGTCAATAGGAGTGCTAAACTGGTAAACATCAATACCCGTCTTGATGAATGCAAATTCATAGACCTTCTCTTTAAGGTGATAAAAATCGAGTGGCTCTAATGCGCCAGTTTGGGGATTGCATCCCATACCGATTGTCCCACCTGTGTAAATGAGAAGAACTTTGTTTTTCATATATGACATCGTTTACGTAAAATTCTGTGCAAATATAGTTTAATTTTCCCGCAGTTCCAAAAAAAAATGTTATCTTTGTATCTGATTTAACGAAATCTATTAGAAATAACAATAACCACTTAAATTCTAAATCAAATTATGAAACAATTTATGGACGAGCATTTCCTGCTCGAGACCCAGACTGCAAAGGATCTTTATCACAATCATGCGGCAAAAATGCCTATTATTGATTATCATTGTCACCTTATTCCTGAGATGGTTGCTAATGACCATAAATTTAAGAGCATTACCGAATTGTGGCTTGGAGGAGACCATTATAAGTGGCGTGCTATGCGTACAAATGGTGTTGATGAGCGTTTTTGCACCGGCAAGGATACAACTGACTGGGAAAAGTTTGAGAAGTGGGCAGAGACAGTTCCGTATACATTCCGGAATCCTCTTTATCATTGGACACATCTTGAATTGAAAACTGCCTTTGGCATCAATAAATTACTGAGTCCGAAGACAGCACGTGAAATTTTTGAGGAGTGTAATGAAAAACTTCAGCAGCCGGAGTATACCGCAAGAGGCTTTATGCGCCGCTATAATGTAGAGACAGTATGTACAACAGACGATCCCGTTGATGATCTTCGTTTCCATAAGCAGACACGTGAGAGTGGGTTCGAAATCCGTATGATTCCTGCTTGGCGTCCTGATAAGGCTATGAATATCGAGAAGCCGGAATTTGCTGGTTATGTGAATCAACTGGCAGAGGTCAGTGGTGTGAGTATCATTAAGTTCAAGGATATGGTTGATGCCTTACAAAAACGCCATGATTTCTTCCATGATAACGGGTGCCGTCTGAGTGATCATGGTATCGAGGAGTTTTATGATGAAGAGTACACCGACAGCCAGATTGAGATCATCTTTGAAAAGGCTATGCGAGGCCAGCAACTATCAAGATTGGAGATTCGTCAGTATAAGAATTGTTTCTTGACATTGATGGCTGAGATGGATTACGCAAGTGATTGGACGCAACAGTTCCACTATGGAGCTATTCGTGACAACAACTCACGTATGTATGCTCAATTGGGTCCTGATACAGGCTTTGATTCTATTGGTGAGTTCACAACTGCTCAAGCCATGAGCCATTTCCTCAACAAATTGAATGCAGAAGGAAAACTCACGCGTACAATATTATATACGCTTAATCCTTGTGCTAATGAGGTAATCGCAACCATGTTAGGTAATTTCCAGGATGGTTCTTGTCCAGGAAAGATTCAGTTTGGTTCTGGCTGGTGGTTTAATGACCAGTTGGATGGAATGACCCGCCAAATGAACGCTTTGTCTGTACTTGGCCTGTTAAGCAGGTTTGTTGGAATGTTGACAGACAGTCGCTCCTTCCTGAGTTATCCGCGTCATGAGTATTTCCGCCGTTTGCTTTGTAATTTGTTGGGTAATGATGTAGAGAAAGGCTTGCTTCCCAATGACACAGAAAGCCTCTATCGAATGGTAGAGGATATCTCGTACAACAATGCAAAGAATTATTTCAAATTCTAAATATATGAATCCCGATGAGTTTTTATCATCGGGATTCTTTAATTTTGGTGTAAATTATTTTGTGCTTTAAACTTTTTACAGTATCTTTGCAAAAATTTAACCCATTTTATAAAAAAGAATATGAAAAAGTTTCTTGTATTTGTGCTTTTTGCCGTTGTTCTTTCTTTTGAAAGTTGTATCTCATACAAAAACCTGTCATACTTTCAGAATATAGAGACAACAGACTTTTCGCAGGTCAAGCATTTTTATGATGCTAGAATTGTTGCTAAAGATCTTCTGACTATTAATGTAAGTACAACGGATCCAGAGGCTGGTCGGCCGTTTAATTTGCAATATACAGGCTCTAACAATAGTTATGCTGCTGGTGGTTCCCAGGGAGTCAATTTGAGAACATATCTTGTGAACAATGACGGTGAGATTAATTTCCCAGTGCTTGGTAAGGTAAAGGTTGCTGGTTTGACAATTGATGAGTGCCAGGAGAAATTTCAAGACCTCATCAAACCATATATGTCAGAAATAGAACATCCTATCGTTACAGTCAGATTGTCGAATTTCCATGTTACAGTACTTGGTGAAGTGAATAGTCCCGGTCCAAAGCATGCCGAAAAAGAGAAACTGAGCATTGTTGATGCTATTGCTCTTTCTGGTGACATGACCGTTTATGGAGAGCGCGAGAAGGTGTTGCTAATTCGTGAGAATTCCGATGGTCAGAAAGAATGGCACCGTCTGAATTTCTGTGATGCCAATATTATGAACTCTCCTTACTATTATCTGCAGCAGAACGACATCGTTTATGTTGAGCCTAACAAGTTGAAGAAAGCTCAGAGCTCTGTTGGCCGCTCAACTTCTATCTGGCTGTCAATCGTTACCTCGTTTGTCTCAGCAGGGGCTTTAATCTATAGTATTGTGAAATAGCTTTTGATTGATTTATGTGCGGTATCGTTGGCTATATCGGAACAAGGGAAGCCTTTCCTATTCTGATAAAAGGGCTGAAGAGACTTGAGTATAGAGGTTACGATAGTGCAGGAGTTGCGCTAATCAATAATGACGGCAAACTGAATGTTTACAAGGCCAAAGGAAAAGTAGCCGGTCTTGAGGATTATTGTTCTGATAAGGACATTTCGGGCACAATAGGTATTGCACATACTCGGTGGGCAACGCATGGCGAACCTTCGTCGGTGAATGCCCATCCTCATTTCTCTGAGTCAAAAGGTCTGGCAATTATTCATAATGGGATCATAGAGAATTATGCAGACCTGAAGGCAAAGTTAAAAGTTAAGGGTGTAACGTTTCGCTCTGATACAGATACTGAAGTACTTGTTCAGTTAATTGAGTATATCCAGAACAAAAAAGGACTTGATTTGCTCACCGCTGTTCAGCTTGCTCTTCATGAGGTGATTGGCGCATATGCAATTGCCATACTTGACAAGAGCAACCCTGACCAGATTATAGCTGCCCGTAAACAGAGTCCATTGGTGGTGGGAATTGGCGAGGATGAGTTCTTTTTAGGTTCAGATGCCAGTCCTATCGTAGAGTATACGGATAAGGTTGTCTATCTTGAAGATGGAAATATTGCTGTTATTCATCGTGGAAAAGAACTGGCAGTGGTGAATATCTACAATCGTAAGCTCAGTCCGGAGATTAAAACTGTTGATATTAATCTTGGGCAAATAGAAAAAGGTGGATATGCCCATTTTATGCTCAAGGAGATATTTGAACAGCCGGAATGCCTTACCAATTGCATGCGTGGGCGTATTAATCTCGAGGCTGACCAGGTGACTCTAAGCGCAGTTATCGACTATCGCCGTCAGTTGCTTTCCGCAAAGCGCATCATCATTGTAGCTTGTGGAACATCTTGGCATGCGGGATTGATAGGTAAACAGATGATTGAGAGCCTTTGCCGTGTGCCTGTTGAAGTAGAATATGCTTCCGAGTTTCGTTATCGTAATCCTGTTGTTTCTCCTGATGATGTGGTAATTGCCATTTCACAGAGTGGAGAAACTGCCGATACGCTTGCTGCGGTGGAATTAGCAAAAGGGAAAGGGGCATTCATATACGGCATATGCAATGCCATTGGTTCAAGTATTCCTCGTGTTACCGATACAGGTTCTTATATACACGTGGGACCTGAGATAGGAGTTGCCTCAACAAAGGCTTTCACAGGGCAGGTAACTGTACTTGCTATGCTCGCTTTAGCTCTTGCGAAGGCAAAGGGGACAATCAGACACGATGATTACCTGCAAATTGTAAAGGAACTGAGTCAAATACCAGACAAGATCCGTGAGGTTCTTAAACTCAATGAGCAAGTAGCAGAATTGAGTCGGGTGTTTACCTATGCCAGTAATTTCCTATACTTGGGCCGTGGATTTAGTTATCCTGTTGCACTCGAAGGTGCATTGAAGCTGAAGGAGATTAGTTATATTCATGCTGAAGGCTATCCTGCTGCTGAGATGAAACACGGGCCCATCGCCCTTATTGATTCTGATATGCCTGTTGTCGTCATTGCCACTCACAACGCTATGTACGAAAAGGTATTGAGCAACATTCAAGAGATTAAGGCGCGAAAGGGAAAAGTCATAGCGCTAGTGACAAAAGGTGATGATACAATTAGTCGGATAGCTGACGAGGTATTGGAACTTCCTGATACATTAGAATGCCTTGAACCACTTGTCGCTACGATTCCTCTTCAGTTGTTAGCTTATCATATTGCTGTTTGTAAGGGTAAGGATGTCGATCAACCACGAAACCTTGCAAAAAGCGTAACTGTTGAATAAGGCTTTATGAAAAAAAAGCAGATATTACTCATAAACGACCTTGCCGGCTATGGTAAGGTTGCTACTGCAGCCATGCTCCCCATCTTGTCTTATATGGGCCATCCTGTGTATAATCTTCCGACTGCGTTAGTGTCAAATACGTTGGATTATGGTAAATTCAATATTCTCGATACCACGGATTATATTCAGGGAGTGTTTCCCGTATGGAAGCAATTAGGTTTTAGCTTCGATGCTATCGCTACAGGTTTCATAGCCAGTGTGAGGCAGGCGGGCATTATTTCTGCATATTGTCGTGAACAGGCAGAAAATGGTACAATCATCTTTGTAGACCCGATTATGGGCGATGAAGGAAAGTTCTATAATGGTGTTACACGCGAAACCGTTTTGAGCATGCGAGAGATGATTAGTGTAGCTCATTTGATTGTGCCCAATTATACTGAGGCATGTTTCCTAACTGACACAGAATATCATCAAGACAGTATTACGCTTCAGGAATCGAGAGCGTTGCTTGATAAGTTACTTGCATTAGGTACAAAATCAGCGCTCATTTCTAGTATGAAAGTAGATGGCCAGTGTGCTGTTGCGGGATATGATCATATTACCGGCGAATACTTCCTGCTTCCATATACGGAGATACCTGTTCATTTTCCAGGAACGGGTGATATGTTCTCAGCTGTTCTTTATGCTCATTTACTTGAAGGTGAACCGCTCAAACAAAGTACTCGTAACGCGATGGACGTGCTTTATAGGCTGATAGACGCAAATAAAAACAATGTGGACAAGAATAGAGGAGTGCCGGTGGAGAATTGGTTACAACTCATTTGATGTCTATTAGCTTTAAGCCAACTCAAATAATAACCCATACCATTTCCCCTGTATATTTAAGTAATTCACTTGTGCGAAATAGAGAAATAGTATCATTCTCTGCATAAAAAAAATCGCCAAGCCTAAGGCCTGGCGATTATTAACTGATTTGCAGTTCGAGCTTTTAATTACTCAGCAACAACAGTGTCAACAACTGTGGTGTCAACAACTGTGGTGTCAACCATAGCGGTATCAACTTCCTCTACTACAGGAGCAGCTGCTTTGTTACCACAAGATGCGAAAGAGATAGCTGCGATAGCTACGAACATTAAAACTAATTTCTTCATTTTCTTTGCTTTTTAAATCTGTAAAACAATCATTTGTTTATTAAAACGTTGCAAAGGTAAGTATTTTTTTAATACGACGTTCATTTTTTTTGGATTTTTTTTAAGCCATTTTGTAACTTTTTTGTAACACACTGAAATACAGTGAATTATAGACTGCTAACAAAAGTTAAAGTTTTCGTTTCTGTAAAAAGATGTATACAAATGATGTTTTTACGTAGAATTATTGTACCTTTGCAATAGGTTAATAGAGGCCTTTCCTGAAATTGTATCGTGCTCTTATGGAGTTCTAAGAGGCCTCTTGAAAATATTATCACCTATTTATATATTTGTAATGATCGACACATCTGCTTTTCAAGGTAAGACGGCTGCATACTACACATTGGGCTGCAAATTGAATTTCTCAGAGACTTCCACGTTCGGACGCCTTCTGCAGGAGATGGGCGTTCGTACTGCTGGCAAGGGTGAGCCTGCTGATATTTGTATTGTCAACACATGCTCTGTCACAGAGGTTGCTGACCATAAATGCCGTCAAGCCATTCACCGTATGGTGCGTCAGAATCCCGGCGCTTTTGTGGTTGTAACAGGTTGTTATGCTCAGCTCGAAGCTGAAGAAGTTGGGGCTATAGAGGGGGTTGATTTGGTATTAGGTAGTGACGAGAAATCCCGAATGATTCAGTACCTTAGCGATGCATTCATAGGTCTTGATAAGCAGAGAATACATGTAGTAGGGAAGACGAAGGAAATTACATCGTTTGCGCCTTCATGCTCTAGAGGTAATCGTACGCGATACTTTCTCAAAGTGCAAGACGGTTGCAATTATTTTTGTACATATTGTACAATTCCTTTTGCCCGAGGTTTCTCTCGGAATCCCTCAATCTCCTCATTGGTCGCTCAGGCAGAGCAAGCCGTTGCCGAAGGAGGAAAGGAAATTGTGTTGACAGGTGTAAATATTGGTGATTTTGGAGAAACAACACATGAACGTTTCATCGACTTGGTGAAGGCTTTAGATAAAGTCGATGGCGTGAAGCGCTATCGTATTAGCAGCCTTGAGC
The DNA here is from genome assembly GCA_016291595.1 of Prevotella sp. Taxonomy (GTDB): domain Bacteria; phylum Bacteroidota; class Bacteroidia; order Bacteroidales; family Bacteroidaceae; genus Prevotella. The sequence goes on along the minus strand of JAEEXN010000012.1, from coordinate 26,215 downwards.
CAGACCTGATTGATGACGAACTAATTGAATATTGTGCGCAAAGCCGTGCTTTCATGCCTCATTTCCATATACCTTTGCAAAGTGGAAGCGACAAGGTGCTGCAACTGATGCATCGTCGTTACGACAAGCAACTGTTTGCGCATAAGATACATCTCATTAAGCAGTTAATGCCAGATGCCTTTATAGGTGTTGACGTAATGGTGGGAACTCGTGGCGAGACTCCTGAGTTATTTGAGGAGAGTTACGAGTTCATAGAATCACTTGATGTGACGCAATTGCATGTGTTTCCTTATTCCGAGCGTCCGGGTACAGCTGCCTTGAAGATTCCTTATGTTGTCAGCGATGCTGACAAGAAACTGCGTTCTAAGCGTTTGCTGGAACTTAGTGATGAGAAAACACATGCTTTTTACGAGCGGAATATCGGTCAGCCGGCTGAGGTTCTTTTCGAAAAAGCGCCCAGAGGGAAAGCCATGCACGGTTTCACACGCAACTACATTCGTGTGGAGTTGCCTGCCGTTGCCTCACGCGAGGAGTTTGACAACCAGTTGATGACAGTCAGATTGGGCGGATTCAATCGTGACCGCACGGCACTAATGGCTGAATTGATTTAATCGGAATTCGTATAATTTCCATTTATTCATATTCTCTACATTTATTCAAACATCCCGCATCCTACATTAATACCTATACAGAATGGATAAGATAGCAATTGTAATACTGAATTGGAACGGAGCAACAATGCTACGCCGTTATCTTCCGACCGTGATTGCTCATTCACAAGGTGAAGCGGTAGTCTACGTTGCCGATAATGCTTCGACGGACGATTCGCTAAGTCTCCTTTCCGAATCTTTTCCTGAAGTGCGTCAGATACTGCTAGATAAGAATTGGGGGTTTGCCGACGGTTACAATAAAGCGCTGGCACAGATAGACGCCGAGTATTATGTGTTGCTCAACTCTGATGTTGAAGTGCCCGAAGGGTGGCTTGTTCCCCTGAGAACTTTTATGGATGAGCATCAGGATGTTGCCGCTTGTCAGCCAAAGCTCTTGTCGGTTGCCGATAACGATTCGTTTGAGTATGCGGGGGCTTGCGGCGGTTATCTCGACCGTTATGGCTATCCTTTCTGTAGGGGGCGTGTGTTTGATACTGTAGAGAAAGACAAAGGGCAGTATGACGAGGCTGCAGAAGTGTTGTGGACAACTGGTGCTTGTATGATGATTCGCTCTAAGGATTATTGGGCTGTCAACGGACTGGATGGCCGTTTCTTTGCCCATAACGAGGAGATCGATATGTGTTGGCGATTGCGTATGATGGGGCGCAAACTCTATTGTCTTCCGCAGAGTAAAGTCTTTCATGTTGGTGGCGGGACACTTCCGAAAGGCAATCCTATGAAAACCTATCTCAACTTCCGGAATAACCTCACAATGCTATACAAGAATCTGCCACAAAAAGAGCTTCACTATGTCATGCGTGTGCGTTGGCTGCTCGATTATGTGGCAGCATGGCAGACTCTTATTCTTAATCGGAATGTTGGCGATTTCTGTGCAATTTATCGTGCGCGAAGGGATTTCATGCGATGGCGTACAGAGTTCCGTCCTGAGCGAAAGGAGCATCAACGTGAGCGTGTAGAGGCACGTGTTCCGCGCACACTCCGTACTAACTTCTGCCTTGTGTGGCAGTATTATGCAAGAAGAAGAAAGACGTTTGCGGAACTTCCGTAAACGTCTTTCTTTCTATCTTCATTGCCCAATCAAATCGTCTTTTATGCTTGCTTGAGCAGTCTTCTGCATTTGCAGAGCAGCCTTTCACATTTGCAGAGCAGCCTTCCACGTCCGTAGAATAGCCCTCTGGATAACCAGAGTGTACCGATAATCTACAAACAGCTTTATTGGTACTTTTCTATCAACGGTTGGGCTTGCTCAGAACCAAGTTCCTTGGCTTTGCGTAGATTCTGCATTCCTTCAGCCTTCTCGCCTTTTTGCATGAGGGCAAGACCAAGCACAAGATATCCATCTGGATAAGTCTCGTCGATGGCCGTGCATTGCCGCGCGATATCAATGGCGTCATCAAGCTGTCTCAAGCGTAGCAGAAGATTTGCTTTCTCGGCGTAGTATACCGGTTGTTGTTTGTCAAGTTCAATAGCAATAGAAAAGTCGTTGAGGGCCTGTTGCCACAATTTTGCTTTTGTCTCACATTGTCCGCGTGTATAGAAGAACTGAGCTGTCAGGGTCGGACGCATGATGTATGCGTAGATGTTGTAATCAGCTACCGCCTTACGATAAATGCCGGCCTGGTCGTAGGCTTGTGCGCGAGCAAGTATATAGGGTGAGGGATTGACGCGGTTAACAGAGTCGCATGCCATGATGGCGCTATCTATAAGTGCTATGAAGGCCGTATCATTTGGCTGAATCATCTGCTGTGAGTGAGCTGCCTCGTAGAACAGTTCTGGTGAGCGCAATGGCGTCTTTGTCAGTTGCAGGAACATTTCGTAGGCTTTCTGATACTCTTTCTTGGAGAATCGGATTTGAGCCTCCAGATGTTGGTAAACGGGTAGGGGATTGACAGAGTATGCCTGTTGTGCCTGCTCCAAAGCCTTATCGAAACTCCATGCAGGATATGGCTCATCGGCACGATATAGTTCTTTCTGATAAATCAGCTGACTATATGAATAGTGAGCCTCGTCTTTCTTCTCTGTATTCTTAATGACCGTTTCCATGTCTTTGGCTGCCAAATCGAACAAGGAAGCATCAACCTCCATCTGTGCACGTTTCTGATAGCCGTCCGGCAGGTTGGGGTATTTGCGGATAAAGTCGTCTATAATAGCCGCAGCCTTTACCGAATCGTTCCCGCTCATAATAAGCGCCAGCTGGGCTTGCTGTTGGTCGTCAGGAAGCGCAACGGGAATTCCAATTCTGCCAAATATACTGTTGTTGAATTCAAGTGCTGTGGCTCGCAATTGGCTTGCATATAATGCACTGGCAGCATGGATGTTGTCTCCACTACTTGTAAGTTGCAGAAGGCCCAGCACCTCTCCTTGTTCGTTGACGAACGGACAGTTTACCGCATTCTCAGGTACTGTGATGTTAAAGACATAGTAGCCGTATTTCTCCATGAACGTCTCTGCGTTCTTCACCGTTGCCTGCACGGCTTGTAACGGGTTCTTCCCCATTGTATATGGAAGCAGCCAGGCTTGAGAGCCAGTCGGGGCGACTGATGCGGCGGCTATGGCAGGAGTCGTTTTTCCGCTAACGCGGAAATGGCACATGTCATACATGTCGTTTGCGCCCAGAATTCGCTCAACGTCCATCTGCTTTCCATTCGCGTCAACCACAACGGCACGCTTGGCGCCGAGGAAAGGCGTAAGATCGCTGATAGCATCGCCCTGACTGCCAATAAACACACCATGACTGCTGGCGAGAAGGGATCCGTCTGGACGGAAGGTGGTCAATGTGAAAACCGATTTAGCCGCCTGCTTAACAGGGTTTGGCTGAGCCAATAGAGAACCACCAGCCGACAACTGGCAAGCAATAATTGATAGTTGAAGTACGAAAAAGATAAATATTCGTTTCATATTATTCTATATTCAAATGATTAATTCTTAACTCCTAACAGCTCTCTGGAATTCTGCAAGGCAGCTTCAGTTACCGATTCACCACTTAGCATCTGTGCAATTTCGTGAATCCGCTCATCAGGTTCGAGCTGTTTCATTTGTGTTTGTGTTCCTTGCGGCGTTTCCACTTTAAACACTTTATAATGGTGGCTTCCGCGAGCGGCAATTTGAGGCAAGTGTGTGATACTGATAACCTGACGGTCCTTATTTCCCATTTCTTGCATCATCAGCGCCATCTTCTCGGCAATCTTTCCGCTCACGCCTGTGTCAATCTCGTCGAAGATAATGGTAGGCAGTTTGACGGCTCCGCTGATCATGGCTTTCAAAGAGAGCATGACACGGGCAATCTCACCGCCAGAGGCAACTTGCGAGACGGGCTGCATTGGAGTAGATGTATTGGCAGAAAAGAGAAATGATACCTTGTCGGCACCATCAGCGGCAAGTGGCTTTGATGTAAGGTTTACGCCAAAACGGATGTAAGGAATGCCAAGTGGAACAAGTCTTTCAAGCATCTGTTTCTCAACGACCTTTGCCGCATCCTTGCGCATGCGAGTCAGTTGTTGAGCCAGCTGTTCTGCCTTTTTCAGACAAGCTGCCGTCTGCTCTTCCAGTTCTTTCAACTCATCGTCGCTGTTCTCAATGTGGGAGAGTTGCTCTGCCAGTTGCTTTTCCTTTTCTATGAGTTCTTCTGTGGTAGCAACGTGGTATTTCTTTTGCAACGTGTACAGATTGTCGAGCCGCTCATTAACAGCATCGAGCTGGGCTGGGTCGAAGTCAATGCTTTCCAACAGGCTGCTTATCTCGGCGGCTACGTCTTTCAGCTCAATATAAGCGCTGTCAATACGCTCTGCCATATTTTCCGTTTTCGGGAAAACCTTCTCAACACTCTTGATGGACGAGAAAGCTCGTTTTAGTTGGCTAACAATACCCGTATTCTCGGCACTAAGCAGATTGTCCGTCTCAAAAAAAGCCTGTTTGATTTCTTCCGCATGGTTGAGCATATCGGCTTGTTGTTCCAGCTCCTCCTGCTCACCGCTCTTCAATGCTGCCGCGTGCAGTTCCTGATACTGGAATCTGACAAAATCCTCATTCTTACGGCTCTGTTCAATCTCAGCCTGCATCTGCTCCAATCGGCGAAGCGACTCACGATAAGAATCATATGCAACTTGATAGTCGATGAGTTGTTTATGGTCGTCAGCAATAATGTCGAGCACACCGAGTTGGAAGTCTTCTTTTTGCAGGAGCAGGTTTTGGTGCTGGCTATGCACATCAACAAGCTGATCGCCTAATTCACGCATGAGCGTGAGTGGTACGGGAGTGTCGTTGATAAATGCACGGCTTTTTCCTGTTGCTGTCAGCTCACGTCTGAGAATACAGTCCTCGTCATCGTAGTCTATATCGTTCTCATCAAAGAAATTACGCAAGTCGTATCGTGAAATATCGAAATGTGCTTCAATAGTGCACCTTTCGGCTCCCTGTTTGATGGTCTTCGAGTCAGCACGGTTACCGAGAAGTAAGCCAATGGCTCCGAGAATGATACTCTTTCCAGCTCCAGTCTCACCCGTGATGACCGAAAAGCCCGGATAGAGCTGCATGCTCAGTTCCTCAATGAGCGTGAAGTTTCTGATATAAAGTGTTTTGATCATTTCTTTATCCTTTCCCACGCATTGTTCTGCGAGGCGTTGATGGAGAAGAGAAGCTCGTAAATGGCTTCTTTCTCTTTTTGAGTTCCTTTCCCCTCATAGATATTGGCTAACTCGTCACGTTTATAATCAGTCCAAATCTGGGGCAGCATGCTCAGCGGCTTGTCTTCGCGTGCCTTCTTCAGGTCTTCTTGTAAGGCGGTAGAGATGTTGATTCGTCCGCGCTCGGCATTGTTGGCCATTTCATCGAGACCTAACCTGTAGTAATCGTATTGTAGCTGGCGGAAAGGGCGCATGGCTCCATCGAGATAGTCGTTAATGATGGCAAAACGGTTACGGTCGTTGTCAAAGGCTTTCCAGCCCGTGAAGCTGAGGTTTTGCGCATTATTGGTAAGATACATACATTGTTGTAGTACTTCCTCACCTCCCATCGGCGCGAACGAGTCAAGGTCAAGCCCGATAATAAGATATGCATAGTATGCCATCAACGCCACCAATTGGTTGTCAATTTGCTCTGGGTTGTAATTGAGCTGGTCAAATTGCTGGAACTCGAAGTTGAAATCATTATCTTTATTATTATATAAGGTAGTGGTGTAACTGGAGTTGTAGACGGGTCGGTTAGCCTGAATGAGTGCATTGGCTGTGAAAAGCCCTGTAGTTGCGTCGTATTTAGTTACGGTTATGTTGAACGTACATTGAATGCGCTCGTTTTTCTGGAATTGCAGAGCCGTCCACTGATGGTCGTTGACGAACTGCTCGAGTGTTTGTTGCAAACTCTCGAATACACTGGCATCTGTACCCTGAATCTGGTTATGATTCACGGTAATACGCGCCTGAAGCTCTTGAGCCTTTACTGGGAGAAAGGCCAATAGCAAAAATGCAATCGTGAGTATTTTCCTCATCACTCTGTCTGCAATGTTAGTATTCTTATTCACTCAGTAATTCGCCTAATGCGTCAATAATATCCTTGGCAACTTCTGTCTTGGGCTTCTTCTCGTATAATCTTTCACCATTGCGGGAAATAATCTTTATCTGGTTTTCGTCAGCACGGAAACACGTTCCCTTGTTACGAAGGCTGTTCAGAACGATGAAATCGAGATTCTTCTTCTCGAGCTTATGCTGGGCATTGCGCTCCTCGTCGTTTGTTTCCAAGGCAAATCCTATCAGCTTCTGGTGTTCACGCTTGTTTCGTCCCAGTTCGGCTGCAATATCGTGTGTAGGCTTCAGCCGGATGACAAGGTCATCTTTTTCGCGTTTGATTTTTTTGTCGGCTTGTGTTTCCGGACGGAAGTCGGCAACGGCTGCACATAGAATGGCTGCGTCGCTTTCTTGCCAGGCTTTTGTGGCAGCCTGATACATTTCCTCGCAGCTTTCTACGTCTATACGGCGGATGCGGTTGCTACAACTCAAACTGACAGGACCTGCCACGAGTGTGACGTCAGCGCCTCGAGCAGCACATTCCTCTGCAAGTGCAAATCCCATCTTTCCGCTGCTGTAGTTACCTATAAAACGTACAGGGTCTATTTTCTCGTAAGTTGGACCTGCGGTGATGAGTATCCGTTTCGAGGCAAAAGGCGAGGGGAGGGCATGAACTCTATCTTGTTCGTCGAAGAAATGATTAAGCACCTCAACGATTCTCTCGGGTTCCTCCATACGTCCTTTTCCCTCAAGTCCGCTGGCAAGGAATCCACTCTGTGGCTCAATAATGTGATTACCATAGCCTTGCAATATACGCAGGTTTGCTTGTGTCGAAGGATGGGCAAACATGTCGAGATCCATAGCAGGCGCAATGAAAACAGGAGCTTTCATCGACAGATATGTAGTAATAAGCATATTGTCGGCAATGCCGTGAGCCATCTTCCCGATAGTGCTGGCCGTAGCGGGCGCGACCAGCATCGCGTCTGCCCACAATCCAAGGTCAACATGCGAGTTCCAAGTGCCATCTCGTTGTGAAAAGAATTCACTTACTACAGGTTTGTGAGTGAGAGCCGACAACGTGATGGGAGTAATAAATTCCTTGCCAGCAGGTGTGATGACCACCTGTACCTCTGCTCCTTGCTTGATGAGGCCGCGGATGATGAGGCAAGCTTTATAGGCTGCAATGCTGCCCGTAATTCCTAGGACGATTTTCTTCCCTTTTAGCATTTTGTTCTATTCTAGAAAACAAAGAGGTTATGTGTAGATTCTGGAAAACTCAGAATACAAATAGAAGTCATTCAGACTTAATGGTTCCGTACTCTTCTTACTTGTTGTTAAAAGCCCGTAATCGAATACGGGTGAGCACTTGCTTAGTATTATTTGTGAAGTCGCTGGAGAGCATCCAACTGTAGTAGCCGGGATCTCTGTTAAGCACATCAACAACAGCCCAGTTTTTATACTTTCCGAAGTTGAACACCTCATGGCGGCGTGGTTTGCCGTCCTTGTCGGTGAGCACCTTTCCTTGTGCGTCAACCATATCACGCCACACGATGCGTCCTGCAAAGTCGACGTTATCATTTGTTTTCGAGAACTCTGCCAACTCGTTCATGTCATTGTTAAGCTGACGATCTGGTTCTTCTTGTCGGCCGGGAGCGTACATGTCGAGCTCACCCATCAGCACACGATAGGTAGCCTCTGTGTCCTGGTCGGCACGGTGTGCCTCGAAGTCTTCCTCCATCTTACGTCCACAATAGAACTTATACGCAGCAGCCAAATTGCGGCGCTCCATCTTGTGGAAGATAGTCTGCACATCGATAAGACGACATTTGGCAAAGTCGAAGTCAACGCCTGCGCGCAGGAACTCCTCTGCAAGCATGGGAATGTCGAAATGGTTCGAGTTAAAACCGGCAAAGTCGCATCCACAGAACTTCTCGTTCAGCGTAGGTGCCAGTTCCTTAAAAGTGGGCTTGTCTTTTACGTCATCGTTACTAATTCCCGTAAGTGCCACCACTTCTGCAGGAATAGGCTTCTCGGGATTCACAAACAGGTTGGAGCGCTCCTCAGTACCATCCGTATTTACCTTGATATATGAGATCTGAATGATACGGTCATTAACAAGGTCAAGCCCCGTTGTCTCGAGGTCGAAGACAATCAGGGGCTTTGTAAGATTCAGTTTCATGATGTTTCTTTATCTGATTATTCAATCATGTTTATAGAACTACTGACAGAATCAGTCGTTCAGCAACATAGGCATGATGAGCATCAGAACATCCTCGTTCTCTGGCTGCTCGCTGGGTACGATAAGTCCTGCCCGGCTTGGGTCGGCAAGTTCTACAATTACTTCTTCACTATCGAGGTTGTTCAGAATTTCAGTCAGAGACGGACCCTTGAAACCGATGCTCATAGGCGTGCCACTGTACTCGCATGTGAGTTCTTCCTTGGCACTGGTAGCAAAGTCGATATCCTCCGACGATAGAGTCAGTTTGCCACTCTCCACGCGGAAACGGATTAACTGACTGCTGTCGCTTGCAAATGGGAGCACACGTCGTAGAGCACCGATAAGAGATTTGCGGTCGATAGTGATCTGATTGGGATTGTTCATCGGAATCACCGAGTTGTAGTTTGGATAGCGGCCTTCAATCAGTCGGCATGAGAGTGTGCTTTCGCCGAACTTGATTTCTGCGTTACGCTCATTAAAGCGGATAACAACATCGCCTCCATCACGCTGTAATACGTTCTTTAAGAGCGTAGCAGGCTTCTTTGGCAGGATAAACGCAGCAGGAACCTCGCTCTTAATAGTATAATTCTTGTTGCGTACTAGTTTATGACCGTCGCTGGCAACAATAGCGAGGGCATCGGGAGTCATATCAAAATAAATACCGTTCATTACGGGACGCAATTCATCCTGGGCTGTAGCAAAAATAGAGCGGTTAATATTGTTGCTCAAAACATTGGAATCAATGTTAATCACCGACGAATTCTCCGACATAATTTGTGGACGCGGATACTCCTCAGCGTTCTGGGCTGTGAAATTATAAATACCGTTCTGGTAGATTACTTTAACTGTATATGATTCCAAGTCAATGTCAAGGGTAAGCGGCTGTTCTGGAAGCTCCTTCACGGCATCGAGAATAGTACGGTTTTGTACGGCAAAATTGCCCTCATCATCCGCATTATCAAGCGTCATAGTGGTTTTCATCACGTTTTCGCTGTCGGAGGCTGTGATGGTAAGCTGATTGCCTATAACCTCGAACAGAAAACAGTCGAGGATGGGCAGGCTGTTTTTGGTGTTAATGACCTTTGAGAGGGTCGAGAGTCGGTTACTCAATGCCGAGCTGGATAATGTAAATCTCATGAGTATTTAAATTTTTAGTTGTTAATATTCTGCTTTGGATAATTCGACACAAAATTACAAAAAAGCGTTGTGTAAAACAAAAAATAGTGGAAAAAGTTTTTGTTTTTAGAACTATTTTAGTAATTTCGCAACTGATTACAAAAAACTATTATAAAAAAACAGATAAATGGATTTACAAGGAAAGATAATCGCAGTACTCCCCGAGCGTAGTGGCGTATCCGCAAGAGGTGAGTGGAAGGCAGGATCATTCGTCATAGAGACTCATGACAATTATCCCAAGAAAATGGTGTTCGATGTGTTTGGCGCAGATCGTCTTGCCCAATTCGCAATCAAGGCTGGTGAGGAACTCCTCGTGTCATTCGATATTGATGCCCATGAGTATCAAGGACGTTGGTACAATAGTATACGCGCGTGGAATGTGCAGCGCATCGACCCTGCTGCCGTTCAGACAATTCCTCCAACTGCGATGCCAGGAGCATTCCCACCACCGCCTATGGGTTCATCTGTTGCCGCTGCACCCGTTGCCGGCGTAGCTCTTGTTGCACCAGCAGCTCCTGTTGGAGGAGCCACCGCCCCATTCCCGCCAGCTCAGGACAATGGTGGTAGTGCTGACGACCTGCCGTTCTAGAGTAATGCTAAAATAAGAAAGAAAACCTCCAATTGGAGGTTTTCTTGTAATATGAGATAGGTAGATAGATTCTCTGTTTATTTGTTTTGTACTCAAATACAATTATCACCTATTATAAATTGTACTTTTCCTTGGAAAAAGGTTTGTTACAGATTTCTTTGAATGAAGACTTATGGTCTTTTCTCCTTTAGAATACCGTGGCGGTAAGCATAAAGAAGTTCCTCAAGGTCAGAAATCTGCTTTTTCAGTTCTGTTCCTTTATCAGTATCAGCAACGAGCATACGGCGATTGGCCATCTCAACAATCTGGGTAGTACTCTTGATGTCAGTACCTCGTAATACAGCGTCGCTTGCGCTCGTAAACGGTTCGTGCTGAACGAGTTGGAAACCTCTGCTATGGTAAACTAGAGTGTAACCGGCAATACCTGTTTCTTTGTGATATGCTTGCGAGAAGCCGCCATCAATTACCATCAGTTTTCCATTTGCCTTGATGGGATTCTCGCCCTCAGCTGCATGTACAGGTACGTGACCGTTGATGATGTGTCGGTTCTCGCCAGTAACACCGAAAGAGTCGAGAATGCGGTCGCATATCTCTTCGTTGTCACGCATTATGAAATAGTTGCCTTTGAGTTCTTTGTGTGTGGCCTTGTCCTTGAGGAAGTAGCGCTCGAAGGTGGCCATTTTCGATTTGTCGAACAGGCAGCTGTTTTTACCGCACCAGAGGTAGAGAAAATAGTCTATGGCATATTGCTTCTCGTAGGGGTCAGAGTCAGTTTGGAAGGCTGTTCGGATAATCATTCCCGTCTGGTGCATGAGTTGCATTCCGCTATAGCGTTGTGCGGGAACCATCTGCCCGTTACGCTCATGGGCAGGCATAATTTGTACCTCTTTGAGAGATCCGTCATCGTTAAGGGGCACGGAAGCATGGAAAAGCAGGTTGTTGTTGTAAATGGCGTACATACATCCGTGTCCACGCAAAGTGCGCATGTGTTTATGTAGTTTCTCGCTGACCATGAACGAATGGTGCAGGCGTTTCATCAGAGCCTCTTCCTCAGCGGTCAGTTTGTTGGGATCAGCAGGGTCGATGGTCGGGAAATTGCAACTTCGCATTTCATACTCTTTGCCGTCGATGACGCATACTCCGCGCTTATAATCAACATTGTTGAAGAGGTTACGGTCGGTCATTTCCCACTCTGGATGCCGGTTGAAATAGGCTGCCTCAACCTTGAACTGAATCACCGAAATGGCTTTGTGCATAAGCGCTGTGAGCCGCTTCCCTTTTTCGTCCATTCGTGAGTTTCCTGCCGACAATTTGGGAATAAACTCCTCGCAGGGATCATCACCATAAGTTTCCAAGGCAAAGGTGGCCAAGGGAAGGAGATTGATTCCGTAGCCTTCCTCTAACGTGACAAGATTGGCATAGCGGAGTGAGTTTCGGATGACGTTACAGATACACGCGTCGTTACCTGCTGCGGCTCCCATCCAAAGAATATCGTGGTTTCCCCATTGAATATCCCAATGCTTGTAGGTAGACATAGTGTCCATAATGATATGCGCACCAGGTCCACGGTCGTAAATGTCACCGAGGATATGCAGATAGTCGATGGCTAAATGCTGAATAACATTTGCAATAGCGATGATGAAGTCATCGGCTCGGCGGGTTGAGATTATTGTCTCAATGATTTGGTTGACATATGCCGTTTTGTTACTATCTTCGGTACGTTCGTGCAACAGTTCCTGGATAATGTAAGAGAACCCAGCTGGTAGCGATTTGCGTACTTTCGAGCGAGTGTATTTGCTCGATACTTCCCTGCATACGCGTACGAGGCGGTTGAGGATGATATGATACCAGTCATCTAAATCTTCCTCGGTGTTCTTGATGATTTCCAGTTTCTGTTCAGGATAGTAGATGAGCGTACAAAGTTCGCGTTTCTCGGTTTCACGTAGTTCGTTTCCGAATATTTCGTTCACTTTTCGTTTGATGTTTCCGGAGGCGTTTTTCAGTACGTGTTGGAAAGCCTCGTACTCGCCGTGAATGTCAGCAAGGAAGTGTTCTGTCCCTTTCGGCAGATTGAGAATTGCCTGCAGGTTGATAATTTCTGAGCTGGCGTCAGCAATCGTTGGGAACGATAGAGCCAATAGCTCTAAATAACGCATGTCTTGTTCGATGTTGTATTGATTCATAAATTAGGTTTAAAAGGGTTTTATGGTTATCAATTAGTATTTTTAGTTCTTGGGGGGGATGGGCATGAAGCCTTCTGTAAGTCCAAACATCTCTTCGAGGGTCTCTTGCAATTTATTGACAAACTCAATCATATCGATATATTTGAGCATCTTGGCAAACTTGTCCTCGTCGAACTCTACGTAGCGGAATTCCTCATAAATATCAGCTAAATGATGTCGGCTGAGTGTGGCCTTGTGCATCTCAAATGAGGCGTTTGCTATCATGCGGCAGATGTCAAGTTCCAGACAGTCGCCAAAATCATGTCTAAGGGACTTGAATTTTGTCTTAAGTGAACTGCCTAACAGCTTCTTCCTCTCTAACGGCCCAGTTGGCTTGGGCACGCGCAGAGAGAATCGCTCTATTTGCTTGATAGCGATATTGGGAGCGTTAAACTGTCTTTTGTGAACAGCTTTCATGACAATATCAAGCACATCCTCTTCATCTGCATGTATCAGTATTTTCCGCCACGACTCTTCATCAAGCCTGCTGATGATGCCAATCTGTTCATCGGTAATTGTGTCACTCTGCTCGTCATGAGCAACGCCAGTTCGCAAGAGTGCGTTCTCGGCTATCCGTGTCTCATCGTTCATTAGCATCCACGCATTGCTATCGAGCACTTTTCGGTATAGTTGCATCATTTGGCGCGTCATTTCTACATCATTGATGTCATTTGTGATGATGCTGTTCTTGATTATTTCTATTCGGCTGTTCCACGGCAGCTTTGATTTCAGATGCTCGTTCCAAGAGAGTTCCGACATGTTGAGCCTTTCCATCTCACCGGACACCACAATTGCATCTGCATTGCAAATCATTTCGTGTTGATACAACAACAACTTGGGAAGCTTTTCGTGAAGATACTTTTGATCGACGATCCATGGATTGAGCTTGCCGTGGGGCGAGATTACAACAGGGATATTGTGGCTATGCGCCCATTTGGCCATTTCTGCCGACGGATGGTTCCAGCAGTCGTGGATATGTACAAGTTCAGGCTGAAAATCCTCAGCCTCCTTCTTGTCGTTGCTTGTCAGAAGTTTCACATCTGCCATGTTTGCCATACAAGTGAGTAGCGCCGAAATGTAACTCCTCACTATGCCGTCATCATTCTCAGATTGTATACAGAAATGTAATACCCTCATAATTATATGCTTAAGAGCGATAGAGGTGGCACTTTGATAGGATGTACTTGATGCGGATGAGCCATGCCCCGTGCTTTAGCCGTGCGGGTTTTTCGTAGCAGCCGTAAACGAAAGCGAGGTTTTCATCGAAACAGTCGCGAGCGAGGAAGAGTCCTTTGCTAAGGCTGATGCTCTCATCCGAATTCTCGAAGTCAATACCTGTTTCTGTACGCCTCTTGAGCTTGTTATGTCTCAATCTATTCGCAAAACACTCAAAAGAAGAGAATGTCTGCTTAAGTGTGTCCATCAGCACAACACAGTCATTTTGGGCTGCTTTCACACCGAGGGTGATGGCAATTTTCTGGCTATCCATACGGCGGGCGGAGTCGGGGACGAATGTAGCCCTAAGCTCAGGGAATCTGGGTCTCAAACGTTCCAACAGGTTGTCAGACTCTTTCTTGCCTTTAGCAACTACGACAATAATCTCACAATCTTGAGCGTCCATAGTTCTTGCAAGTTCTTTGTCAAGTATGCGCTCAAGCAAAAGGTTGTCGTCGTGGTCGATGATAACAACAGAATAATTTTCTTCCTTCATTTCTTACATAATTTCCTCACTAACATAGCCTTTTGGCAATTCTCGGCAATTATAGTGGCTTGCCATAGCTTCTCCATAAGCTCCAGCTGACCGTATTGCGAGTAAGTCGCCACGATGGACTCGATTTAGATCAACGGCTTTTGCGAACACGTCGCTTGACTCGCAGATTGGTCCTACCACATCGTATGTATCAGGTTCCTCATCGTTGGAGATGTTCTCGATTTTGTGGTATGCTTGATAAAGCGCCGGACGTATCAAATCGGTCATTCCTGCATCAACGATAGCAAATTGCTTGACAGCTCCTTTCTTTACATAGAGCGTGCGTGTGATTAACGACCCCATCTGTGCAACGACAGCACGTCCCAACTCGAAATGCAATGTCTGTCCGGGACGAAGCTTCAAGTGGCGTGCATACGTGTCGAAATAAGCCTTGAAGTCGGGAATGGACAGCCGGTTCGGGTGCTGATAGTCGACTCCTAATCCGCCACCTACATTAATGTTCTCGACTTTGACGTGGTGAATCTCCAATTGCCGTTGCAAATCGTTGATCCGGTTGCATAGTGCCTGGAAATCACCCATGTCGAGTATTTGGCTTCCAATGTGGAAGTGAAGTCCTACGAACCTGACATTCTTCATGGTAGCAGCTTCCTCTATCACCCGTTCCATATCGCTCATTGCTATTCCGAACTTGTTTTCTGCAAGACCGGTGGTGATATTTGAGTGCGTGTGTGCACCAACATCCGGATTGATACGGAAAGCCACCCGTGCTACTTTTCCTTTTTTAGAGGCCAGTTCATTGATTACTTCAAGCTCGGGAATGCTCTCTACGTTGAAGCAGAAGATATCCTTGTCTAAGCCGAGGTTAATCTCCCAGTCGCTTTTGCCCACTCCCGCATAAACAATCTTGTTACTAGGGAAGCCGGCGTTGATGGAAGCCTGAATCTCTCCGCCGCTAACACAGTCGGCGCCAAGTCCGGCCTGACTGATGATATTCAGCACCTTAGGATTTGCGTTTGCCTTAATTGCATAGTGAACACAAAATCCCTCGTGCTTGCCAGCCTCACGGTTGATGGCGTTTAAGGTGTCTCGAAGCACTTTCGTGTCGTAATAGTAGAATGGCGTTCCTATACCTTGAAATTTCTCCTTTGGGAAAATACCTTTCATGTCGTTTTGTGTTGTGTGGCTTTGAGTTATTTGAAAAGCTCGTTACTCAGGTTCTGGAGAGCACGCTTCTTGTCTGCACCGCGGATGAGGAAAGATATGTTGTAGTTTGAGCCTCCGTACGAGATCATGCGCACAGGAATGTCGCGCATAGCATCAGTTGCTCTTGTCTCAAACCCAACATTGCTCCAGTCCAGATCGCCTACTACGCAGATAATACACATGTCTGTGTCGACAGTCACGGTACCGTATTTCTTGAGCTCGTCAACAATCTCGTTCAGATGAGCGTCGTTGTCTATACTCATCGAGACTCCTACTTCCGAGGTGGCCACCATGTCTATAGCTGTCTGATAGCTTTCGAAGATCTCAAACACCTTACGCAAGAAACCTGTAGCAAGAAGCATACGGCTCGACTTAATCTTAATAGCTGTGATCTTGTCCTTTGCGGCTACTGCTTTAATCTTTCCTCTAACAGTAACGTTGTCGATTATCGTACCATGGGCGTCTGGTTCCATAGTGTTCTTCAAGCGTACAGGAATACCGGCATACTTAGCAGGTTGAATACATGTCGGGTGAAGAATCTTTGCACCGAAATATGCCAACTCAGCAGCCTCCTCGAAATGTAACTGGCGAACAGCCTCCGTCTTTTCAACCACACGCGGGTCGTTGTTATGCATGCCATCGATATCCGTCCATATCTGAATTTCCTCGGCATTAATAGCGGCGCCAATGAGCGATGCGGTATAGTCGCTTCCACCACGTTGGAGATTGTCGACCTCGCCATAAGCGTTACGGCAGATGAAACCTTGTGTGATATACACATGATGGCCTTCATTCTCCTTCATAATGGCACCCAGTTTCTCCTTGATGTAATTGGGATCAGGCTCAGCGTTCTTGTCGGTACGCATGAAGTCGAGAGCATTGAGCAGTACCGCGTCATAACCTTGTTCACGCATGTAGTTTACTACCATGTTGGTGCTCATGATCTCACCTTGTGCCACGATATTCTTTTCCTCAAAGCTGGTGAACAACTCCTTGGTAAACGAGCGGAGATACTTGAACACGTCAGCAAGGAAATCGCGGGTCATCTTCTTATATTCATCTGTAGAATAAAGATTCTCTACATGCTCCATGTAGTTTGCTTCCAGACGGTTAATGACCTCGTTAGCACCGTCTGTGTTTTTCTTGTAGAGATAGTTTGAGATTTCCACAAGAGAGTTAGTCGTGCCAGACATGGCCGACAAAACGATAAACACGGGTTCTCCACTCTTTGTTACTAATGAGGAAACGCTCTTCATACGCTCAGGTGAGCCAACTGAAGTTCCTCCGAATTTCATTACAATCATAGTCTTCTATATTATTTTATTAATCTTCTGCTTCTTCTGATAAATCGAGTTTCGTATAGTCTTTTGTAACATCGGTAATATGACCATTCTTACAACGGTACACGATTCCCGGAAACATGTCCAGCATGGGTATGTTGTGTGTTGTCATGACAACAGCTGTTCCGCTCATGCTGATTTGTTTGAGCAAACCCACGATACTCGAGGCTGTTTCAGGGTCGAGATTACCTGTGGGCTCGTCGGCAATGATAATCTTGGGCTTGTTGAGAATAGCACGGGCAATAGCAACACGCTGTTGTTCACCACCAGAGAGCTCATGGGGCATTTTTTGTTTCTTATTGCTCATTCCAACTGCCTCAAGAACCTCGTCAATACGTTCGTAGATCTCTGTTTTGTTTTTCCATCCTGTTGCCATCAACACAAACTTCATGTTTTTCTCGACACTTCTGTCGTGCAACAGCTGGAAGTCCTGGAAGATGATTCCCATTTCCTTACGTAATGCGGGAATTTCCCTACGGCGCAGCTCCATCAGATTCCTGCCCAACACCTCTGCCTTGTCGGCCTCTTCAATGTCCAGTTCGCAATACATAGTTTTCAGTAGCGAGCTTTTACCCGAGCCCACCTTACCTATAATATATATAAACTCGCCCTCGTCGGCATGGAAGTTCACCTCTTCGAGAACACATTCATCCTCTTGGTAAACTTTTACGTTTTGGTAGTCTATCAGCATATACTTGTTTTCGGTTCTTTTGCATTCAACTTCCTTATTTCATTTCTCCTCTCGACTTTGCCAGCCGACGCTTTTTATCCCAATCGGGATCATGGCGCTTTTGTAATTCTGTGGCAATAGCCTCAATGCGCATTCCCTTGCTTGTGAGAAGCACCAGCAGATGATAGAGTAAATCGCCTGCCTCGTATACCAGTTTGTCATTAGTTCCATTGCATGCCTCAATGACTGTTTCCAACGATTCCTCACCCACTTTCTGGGCAATTTTGTTCACACCCTCTTTGAAGAGTTTTGTCGTGTACGAACCTTCAGGCATCTCCTCATGGCGCTTTTCAATAAAGTCTTGCAAATGGGAAAGAAAGAGCAGGGGATTCCCTTCGTTTTCCTCGCCCCAGCAGGTGTCAGTTCCCGTATGGCAGACAGGTCCTACAGGATGAACCTGTACAAGGAGAGTATCGTTGTCACAATCATTTTTGATGTCTACTAAGTTCAGATAGTTTCCAGAGGTCTCACCTTTTGTCCATAAGCACTTCCTCGAACGGCTCCAGAAAGTCACCTTTCCCGTAGACAAGGTCTTGTCGAGAGCTTCTTGATTCATGAAGCCTAACATCAAAACATTCTTCGTGTCAGCGTCTTGAATGATGGCAGGTACAAGTCCTCCTAATTTGTTGAAGTCTATATTCATTTTATTCATCAATGTTCTTTATGTTGTATCCAGATGCTCTAATCGAACTTTTTCTGGAATCATCTTATACTCTTACATAAATTCCCTCGTTCAGGAGATAACTCTTAAGCTCGGGAATAGGAATCTCTCCAAAATGGAATACGCTGGCAGCCAAGGCTGCATCAGCCTTACCTATTTTGAACACATCCCGAAAATGCTCTTTTGTCCCAGCTCCGCCACTTGCAATAATGGGAATAGAGAGTTCTTCGCTCAGACGTGCCAAAGCCTCATTGGCATAGCCGTTTTTTGTCCCGTCGTGGTTCATACTCGTGAATAGAATCTCACCGGCTCCACGGTCTTCCACCTCATGAGCCCATTCGAAAAGCTTGAGCTCAACACGCTCACGACCTCCTTTCACATAGCAATACCATCCGTCGTCGTCGAGTCTGGCGTCAATGGCACACACACATACTTGTGAGCCGAAGCGCGTCGTTATCTCGTTGATGAGTTCCGGCCTGCGAATGGCGGCTGAGTTCACGCTCACTTTGTCGGCACCGGCGTAGAGCAGCCGCTCAACGTCTGCCAATTCGTTAATACCTCCGCCTACGGTAAAGGGAATGTTGATCTCCGCTGCTACGCGCGTCACCATCTCGGTGAAAGTCTTTCGTCCTTCAAACGAGGCTGTGATATCGAGAAACACGAGCTCATCGGCACCTGCCTCGCTGTAGGCTTTGCCCAATTCCACGGGATCGCCAGCCTTGCGCAGGTTCACGAAGTTGGTTCCCTTTACGGTTTCTCCGTCTTTTACATCAAGACAGGGAACGATGCGTTTTGCTAATCCTTTCATAACAATTTCCCGGTGTCAATTTTCCCTTCGTAGAAGGCTTTTCCGAAAACGACAGCAGGTATTCCTGCACGTTCCAGTTCGAAGATGTCCTCTGTTGACGAAACACCTCCGCTTGCTATCAAATGCAAATCGGGATAGGCTGCCATCACTTCTTTGTATAATTCGATGGCAGGCCCCTGCAGGGTTCCGTCTTTCGATATTTCTGTGCACAGCACATTACGTACGCCTTTGTCAATAAAGCCCTTTAAGAACGGAAGCAAATCCATTTCCGAGTCATCCTTCCATCCGTTGATGCTAATCTTTCCATTGCGCACGTCAGCACCTAAAATCATGCGATGAGCTCCGTATTTGTCAAGCCATTCATAAAAGAGCTCTGGCTCTGTAACTGCTATGCTGCCCACGGTGACCATAGAGGCTCCTGCGTCGAAAGCTTTCTCAATGTCCTCTTGAGTCTTGATTCCTCCGCCGAAATCTACAACCAGGTTCGTGTTTGTAGTAATGGAGCGGAGCACTTCCTCGTTGACAATGTGTCTCGACTTGGCTCCGTCGAGGTCGACAACATGCAGGCGCTTGAATCCTAATCGCTCAAACTCTCGTGCCACATCCACAGGGTTTGTGCTATAGACCTTCGTTTGGCTATAGTCACCCTTGGTAAGACGGACACATTGGCCTTGAATGATATCTATGGCGGGTATAAGCTCTATCATAAATCAAATACTTTTGTGTGTTGGTACTCATGTGTGTCGCTGAGTTCTATGAAGTTGCGGATGATGGTTGCACCCACATTCCCGGATTTCTCAGGATGGAACTGACACGCATAGAAATTATCTTTGTGTAAGGCGGCAGAGTAGGGCTGGATATAGTCGGCCGTAGCAATGGTCTCGGCGCACAACGGCACATAATAGCTATGCACAAAGTAGACAAACTGATCCTCAATCCCTTTCATAAGTGGCGATTTCGTGTCGTGCAGTTTGTTCCAACCCATACATGGAACTTTGTCCTCGTGGCGTGTCGGCTGGAAACGCTTCACGTCTGCGTCAAAAATACCGATGCAATCCGTATCACCTTCTTCTGAATGGCGACAGAGTAATTGCTGGCCTACGCAGATACCGAGTACAGGCTGGCGCAAATCGCGTATCACTTTGTCAAGGCGATGGGCAATCAGGTAGTCCATTGCTCCTCGTGCCTCTCCTTGTCCTGGGAAGAGAACGCGGTCGGCCCTCATCAACTCCTCGGCATTATCTGTCAGCCTCGGCTCTATGCCGATACGCCTTAATGCGTTTACCACAGAGTAAATGTTTCCTGCGTTATATTTGACGATTGCTACGTTCATCTTTTTCCTTAGTCTTCCGTAAGTTTTAGTGAGTTAATGTGTTGCCTGGTACCACGACGTGCGCGTATGGGACTTCTGTGCTACCGGATGGATACTGGGGTCGCTGACGGTAATACCGCAATTAGTCTCAGGCACCAGGAACCTCATGCCTGCGATCACGCGCAGATCGGTATACAGACTGTCGGTAGATACTGTCGTCCTGACAAGGGTATTCACCTCTTTTTTCATCTTCTCCAGCAAAAGCGGGTCTTCACAGAAGCTCTCTACATAATCCACGAAGTCGTAGAATAGCACGGGGTTGAATCCGTCGAGCCGCTGGATGTTATCCCGCCGGTTCTCGTCGAATGCGGACGACTTGTTAATATCTTTCATAATCTCAGCAACCTTGTCCATCTCACGGCAGTCTATAACGGACAGCGTTCCGTAATGCAAAGGTACGCCAGCCGCAGAAGTATAGTTCTTATAGAATGTCAGAAACGCATTCGCGGCATTTGTGTAATTGGGTGTAGTCGAGCACAGGCTGTTCCACATCGTTTTGTAGGGCATACCTATCCTCATCACTTCGCTAGTAGAGGCTATGAGGAAGTTGGTGACTTGTCTCAGCTCGTATGCCGTTTCGATATTGCCCATGTAACAATCATCAAACAAGATATACTGCATTTTGATGCCTACGCTTGCGATTCCTTTAGCCAACTCGCTGATGTCGGTCTCAAATGTGGGGTTCTCTGTAGCTCCGTAAAAACGGGTGGACATCTCCGGATCCTTCTCCTCAGCTGCCGTCGCCGTGCGTAATCTTGGAGCTCTGAAAGGATAGTTTATCCAGGCGTCTTTGTAGGTCCATCCTGTTCCGTGACAGCCAATTATCATGGCATAGTTCAGCGCCTCCGCATGGCTTTTCACCTCGTTCAGAATATCCGCAATCCCTTCGGCTGTGGTGTAGTCTGCTCCGGAATACTGTTTCAACGCGATACGCTCACAAGTCTTGGTGTCTTTGCGGTAGACGATTTCACTTAATTCCGAGCCTTGAGTGCTCCCGCTGAGGAAAAGCATCACTCTTGTGTTCGTGAGTCCCTTGTTGGCCACAATGGCACTCTCGATGGAGTCAAGGTTCTCTTGGAAGGTTTCATAAAGATTCCCCGACCAAGGCATGAAGATGAGGATGGTTTGTTTGTTGATATCCTCAATATCCTCAGACTCGCCGCTACAAGAGGTGAAGGCCACCATCATGATGGCAATCAGACTAAAGAGCCATGTAAGTTTGGTTCTCATTGTTTTTTCTTTAGTTCAGCAATACTTTCCTTCAGGGCTGCAATCTTCTCCTCAGAGTCGCTTTGCTTCTTACGCTCCAGGTCTACAACGGCCTGAGGCGCGTTTTGCACAAATCGCTCGTTTGAGAGCTTTTTCATGACGCCTGCCAGGAATCCTTCGAGGTGCTTCAACTGAGCTTCCTGCTTTTCTATTTCGGCTGCAACGTCAATCAGGTCGCCCAGAGGTACGGCATACTCATAAGTGCCCACCATGAATGAGCTAGAGTCGGCTGTTTTCTCAGCAACCACATCGATGGTGGAAAGGTTGGCCATCTTGGCAATCATACTGTTATAGGCCTCGTAATGGTTCTCGCCAACAGCCGCAAGCTGGAGTTTCTCCTTCGGAGCGATGTTTTTTTGGCTGCGTACCATACGTACTCCGCTCACAATCTGTTTCACCTGCTCGATGTCGGCGGCAAGGCGGTTGTCGTCGTCTGTGGGGGCGTCCAGTTTCAGGCACTCGCGCATAATGCTCTCGCCAAGCTGACGCTCATAAAGGGCCTGCCAGAGCTCCTCTGTGATAAATGGCATGAAGGGGTGAAGCATTCTTAACAGGACATCGAAGAAACGAAGTGTTGCATCGTAAGTCTTTTTGTCTACGGGTTGCGCCTTACCGTCCACATAGCCGGGCTTAACCATCTCAAGGTACCAGCTGGAGAACTCGTCCCAGAAAAGCTTATAGACAGTCATCAGGGCCTCTGAGATGCGATACTTCTTCAGCAGGTCGTCCATCTCGGAATTGGCCTGCTTCAGTTTGGCGTCGAACCAAGCCACAGCAAGTGCGCATACCGGATTCTCAGCATCCTCTTCATTCTCCTTTACCTCCCATCCTTTTACGAGGCGGAACGCGTTCCAAATCTTGTTGTTGAAGTTACGTCCCTGCTCGCAGAGGGCCTCGTCGAACAGGATGTCGTTACCGGCGGGAGCAGAGAGCATCATGCCCATACGCACGCCATCGGCACCATACTTGTCGATCAGCTCAATGGGGTCGGGTGAGTTACCCAGGCTCTTCGACATCTTACGGCCCAGTTTGTCGCGCACAATACCTGTAAAGTATACGTTCCGGAACGGCATGTCACCCTTGTATTCATAGCCAGCCATAATCATACGGGCAACCCAGAAGAAGATGATGTCGGGACCCGTCACGAGGACTGACGTCGGATAATAATAGTTAATCTCCTCGTTATTGGGGTTGTTAATGCCGTCGAAAAGGCTCAGCGGCCACAACCACGACGAGAACCACGTGTCGAGGGCATCCTCGTCCTGGCGGAGGTCGTCCATCTGCAGGGCCTCGTTACCACTCTGCTGGCGGGCCATCTCGAGGGCCTTCTCGGCGGTCTCAGCCACCACGTAGCTCTCAGAGCCGTCGTTGGTTGAGAAGTAGTACACCGGGATGCGGTGGCCCCACCACAGCTGGCGCGAGATACACCAGTCCTGAATGTTCTCCAGCCAGTTCTTATAGGTTGTCTTGTATTTGGGAGGATAGAATTTCAGCTCGTCGTTCATTACGGGCGGCAGGGCGATGTCGGCAAAATGACGCATGCGAAGGAACCATTGCATGCAGAGACGTGGCTCGACAGCCGTGTCGCTGTTACGCTCGGAATAACCTACCTTGTTCATGTAATCCTCGACCTTTTCCATCAGGCCGGCCTCTTTCAGGTCTTTTGCAATCTGCTGGCGGCATTCCATACGGTCCATGCCTACGTATAGCGGGCTCTGCTCGGAGATCGTAGCGTCTGCGTTGAAGATGTCGATGGTGTCCAGATTGTGGGTCTTGCCAAGCATATAGTCGTTGGTGTCGTGGGCAGGTGTCACCTTCAGACAGCCCGTACCAAACTCGATGTCGACATATCTGTCTTCGATGACAGGAATCACACGGCCCACAAGTGGAACAATCACCTTATGTCCCTTCAGCCACTGGTTCTTCGGGTCTTTGGGGTTGATACACATGGCTGTGTCGCCCATGATAGTTTCCGGACGGGTGGTTGCCACAACGGCGTAGAATCCCTTCTCATCCTTGTGAATCACGTTGCCCTGCTCGCGAAGCTGCTCTTCGTCGTTCAGCTCCTGCAGGTCGGCAACATAATATTTCAGGTGGAAAAGGTGGCTGTGCTCCTCTCTGTAAATCACTTCCTCGTTCGAGAGAGCCGTCTGGGCTTTCGGGTCCCAGTTCACCATGCGGAGTCCGCGGTAGATAAGTCCTTTGTTGTAGAGGTCAACAAACACTTTGATGACGCTCTCCGAACGCTTCTCGTCCATTGTGAAAGCCGTACGGTCCCAGTCGCACGATGCTCCAAGGCGGCGTAACTGTTTCAGGATGATGCCTCCGTGCTCGTGGGTCCAGTCCCATGCATGCTCAAGGAACTGCTCACGTGTGAGGTCGCTCTTCTTAATGCCGTCCTGCGCCAGTTTCTTTACCACCTTGGCCTCTGTGGCAATCGATGCGTGGTCTGTGCCAGGCACCCAGCAGGCATTCTTGCCCTCCATGCGAGCCCTGCGTACAAGGATGTCTTGAATGGTGTTGTTCAACATGTGTCCCATGTGGAGCACGCCCGTCACGTTGGGGGGCGGAATGACTATTGTGTATGGCTCGCGGCCGTCGGGTTTACTTGAGAAGAGTTTGTTATCAATCCAATACTGATACCATTTTGCCTCGACCTCTTTCGGGTCGTACTTTGTTGCTAATTCCATTGTTTGTAATTTGTATTTCGTATACTTGTTTTGTGTACTTATTTAAAAAAAACGATGCAAAGGTACTAAAAAAAAATCAACTGTACAATAACTACGATAAATAATTTGCTCTTTCATGCGGTTATGACAAAAAGACTGATGGTCTGTTCCCCGCTATCTTTGATAGCTGCATAGAGGGTTGTTCTGCTTTTCCCGGGCATTGCTCGGCGTTTAGGGAAAGTTCTTCTGCCGACCGCAGGGGAACCGTTGCAAGTCCGTCCAGCTTCTTCAATTCGCCTTCGTCGTGAACTCTGAAATCCCTGCAAATTGCTTCCACTAAATGTGACAGTTGGCCTTTGTTAGAGCTACTATCGGCCACCAAATTTGCCACCATGCCACACAATTCCTGCCAAATGGGCTCGGAATATTGAATTTTTGCGCAGCTCAAATGTGTGCCAAATAGGGTGGAAAACATCAAAATAAGGGGGGGGTGCACGTCTTTTGAGGCCTGCGAGAGCAGGATTTTGATACATTCTGTGCCCTTTCCCAGCCATGGCATGGTGGGGGCAGTTTTCTTTGTAATGTCGTAAATCATTGATATTCTGCTTTTTAGATGATAATTAACATTTTTTCAATAACAATATCAGTTATATCAGTTAGTTTTCGAAGGGTACCCTTCTTTCTTTATTATTATATTATATATATATAACTTATTGATTATTAATTAGTTATAGATAAATAAAAGGGAGATTCAGGGCAAGTCATACCCTCAAATTATAACTGATATAACTGATATCTGATATTTTCGGTTCACACTTCCTCTACCAGGCCCTCGAGTGCCCAGAGCAGTTCGTTGCTCACGTTGACGGCGAAGCTGACGGCGTTGAACTTGGGTCCGATCCTGATGGGTTTGAAGTTCGGTCGGTAGGTTCCGTCGTCGCGTCGTGTGAGGGTGACATACTTGCCGTTGAACACCTGCGGGTTGCACAATGACTTGCCCGTTAGTGTCTTGATGGTAGCACCAAGTACAAATAAGACAAGCGGATAATTTGGAGTTTTCAAAATAATTGTATACCTTTGCAAAGATTTAGATCAAAAACGAATCATGCATACCAGAGAAGAGAAACTTGAGGCTTTCGGCCGGTTGATGGATGTTCTCGACCAGTTGCGGGTGAAATGCCCATGGGACAAGAAACAGACTAACGAGAGCCTGCGACCTAATACGATTGAGGAGACCTTCGAATTGTGCGACGCACTTTTAAAGAATGACACCCACAATATCTGTAAGGAATTGGGCGATGTGCTGATGCACGTGCTTTTTTATTCGGTTATTGGCTCCGAGACGGAGAGCTTCGACATCGCGGATGTGTGCAACATGCAAGCAGACAAACTTATTTTCCGTCATCCCCACGTCTATCATCCCTCTCAGGTAGGGGCGGGAAAACCATTGCCCCTGGACGATCCGGACTTCCAACTTTTTGCTGAAAGTGCGGGGGGTAAGAATGTGGAGAAAGACTCGTCTGGAACAACACAATTCCAGCAGGCTAAAACCTCTGAGCAAGTGCTGCAGAATTGGGAGCAGATCAAACTGCGCGAAAAGGATGGAAACCGCTCCGTGCTTTCGGGCGTACCGGATGCTCTGCCCTCGCTGATCAAGGCTTATCGGATACAAGACAAGGCCCGGAACGTTGGCTTCGACTGGGCTAAGAAAGAAGACGTGTGGGCAAAGGTGCACGAGGAGCTGGACGAGTTGGAGGCTGAGCTGCAGCGCGAAGACAAGGAGCGGTCGACGCATGAGCTGGGCGATTTTCTTTTCTCTGTCATTAATGCCGCCCGGCTGTATAAGTTGAATCCGGATAACGCCCTGGAGCATACAAACCAAAAATTCATTCGGCGCTTCAATTATGTTGAGCAGCATTCTATTAAGGAAGGTAAGTCGCTGAATGATATGACATTAGAGGAAATGGATAAACTTTGGAATGAAGCTAAGAAATATGAAACGGAATAGTATATTATTCGCATTATCAGGAATGCTTCTTTTCCTGGTAGGCTGCAAGGACAAGAAACCTGCCCCTATG
>JAEEXN010000083.1 GCA_016291595.1 Prevotella sp. | reverse complement strand
CGATGCGTTGCTTGTTTGACTTAGCACGCGCAACAATTTGACTTAATAAATCCATAGTTTGTTTGATATTAAAAGATGTGTTTTGCAATATTTAGAATGCAAAAATAGGAAAAATAATCGGAATATCCTATTTTATTAAGATAAAATATGTTTTTTCACGCTGATTCCACACGATTCGTGTCCTGACCGGTGGGGTGGAGCCAAGAACAGTGTCAGGCTATACTCACCCTTTGTCAATGAACTGGCTGTTCTCCATGCGGCAGACCGAAAAATATTGTTAAAACATCACAAAAGAAAACAATACGAAACCATTTCCGTGCAATATTACGTATTTTTGTTGTTACAATTAAAAAAGGAGTATTTATGATGGTTCCATTATTGTCAAAAGTGTGTCAACACTCTATCCTCTGCACAATCGTGCTGTCGCTTTGTCTCTTCGGTTGCAGCAGTGATGGCGACTTCGAATCTGATGCATTGCCGGAGTTTGCCGAAGGGTTGGGCGTGAATCCAAGGGAAGCAGGTCCTGTGAGTGTAACGACGGAGGGAGATGTGTCTATCACCCGCGATGCTTTGGGCAGTTTCCATGCAATTTCTTATGCGGATGCTGAAAAGGCACCCGCATCGGCTGCAGAGATGTTTAGTCGCTGGATGTGTCTGACCCCAGATGATTCTTTCGTGCTTTTTTATTCAGAAGATCATTCGTGGATGTCGAGTCCCATGAGGGTTGAGCGGTATCAACAGTTCTACAAAGGTGTTCTGGTGTATCAAGGAAGTTTTGCCGTCAGATTACAGAACGGGAAAGTGAAGAGTGCCAATGGTATGATGATGAATATTGACAATTTGGATGTCCGTCCGACTGTCAGTGAGCAAAAGGCGTTGGAGACCTACGCGAAATACCTGAAAGTCCCTACTGATGCAGTAGGGGCAGGACATATCATGGCATGGTTTGATGATGCCTTGATGATAGCCGAATTCCCTATCTCGAAAGGCTCAACACAATGGGCACCTCGGTTGGTGTATGGGCTGTGCTATCATGGCATGAGCAAGGAGGGCATGTGTTTCGTGGATGCCCATACCGGCCGGCTGCTTCTGACATGGCCCAACTATGTGGATTAGACTACCCATTCAGACTAAGAATTCTCCCCCTCTCCTTTTCTCTGAGAGGGGGAGAATCCTGACTGCTGTTCCCTTATAGAATCAGCCTACTATATATTTGCTCCCTGGAAGCAGGGAGATGAGCTTCGTGGCTATTATGCAGCATATATACGTGAGCACGGCAATGACGGGAATCGCCAGCCACACGGGCAGCAGAGACTCGGCCACATTGCCGGCAATGAGTCTTCCGGAAATGGGTACGAGGAAGAAAATATGCATCAGATACATACCAAACGTCAGTTTGGCGATGGAGGTAATATACGATGGTGCACGGCGGATGCAGGTGAAGAGCAGGAAGGCTCCAAAGGTGGAAAGCAGCACATTGGGCGTACAGAACTGCCACGACCACTCCATCTCAGGGGTGGGCATCTGAACACCCGGCACTCCTTTCATCCAGAAGCTCCATGCCGTGAATGCCCCTCCGACGATGAAACAGATGGTGCCTATTGTCAGACGTCGGCGCTGCGACCACTTCAGATGCACACGGATGTAATGCGCCAGCACCACGTAGCCCAGGTAGCCCGAGCAATACCACAGGGCAGAGAACTGGTTCCAGTGGCATTCGCCCCAGATGGTGGGTGAGACAAAATGATGGAGCCAGGGAAGCACTGTCGAGACGACGAAGAACAAGAGGAAGAGGCGTTCGTCGCGCGCACTGGCCCGCTCCAGCCATGGCGACACCACGGGGATGATGAGGTAGATGCTGATAAGCGGGTACATGAACCACAGATGGCCGGCCATCGGCGGGAAGTTGAAAGGCACCATGCGCAGGTCGGCCATGGCCTGCTCCCATGTCGTTCCGCCCCATGCCAGCGGCAGAAGGGCATAGAGCAGCAAGAAACAAATCATTGGCGGCAGGATACGCATGAAACGACGGCGGTAGAATTGCCTCATGGTCATGCCTTCGGGCATAGGAACCAGCAGAAAGGCCGACACGATGATGAAGAGCGGCACCGACACACGGCCCAGGAAACCGTCTTAGAGACTTACCCACAGACGGTTCGACTCGTTGGCCAGCATAGCCTCGTCGAAAGTGACACAATAGAAGTTTTCAGCACTGTGGACCAGCATCACCATGAAGCAGGCCACTAC
This sequence comes from Prevotella sp., assembly GCA_016291595.1. Lineage (GTDB taxonomy): Bacteria > Bacteroidota > Bacteroidia > Bacteroidales > Bacteroidaceae > Prevotella. The sequence goes on along the minus strand of JAEEXN010000083.1, from coordinate 10,684 downwards.
TCGAATGTAATCAACAAATGCTATCCGCTCTTTCATACTGTTTTTTAGTTGGTTAAGTAGTCAGGACTTTCCTCCGTTTCTGGCTTTGTCCTGCTTTTGTCTGCAAAGGTAGCTATTATTCCTTATTTCTCAAAAACATCCTGACCTTAATTGTCCAGCGAAGCCAAATAATCGTCATAGTCGGCCCCTTCATAGTCGGTGTGTCCATCGTCCAATCCATCATCTTGCCAATCCAAGTCATCATCATTCATCAGCCAGTCCTCGTCGTCAACATTCATCAGCCAGTCTTCCTCGTCATCTTTCATCAGCCAATTCTCCTCGTCATCATCTTTCATCAGCCAATTCTCCTCGTCATCATCTTTCATCAGCCAATCCTCCTCGTCATCATCCATCAAACCATTATCCGGATCATGATCAGACATGTGTCTCTCCTTGTTGTGTTTCCTTAGTTTCTCAAGCAGGGCAGCACCTGCAACGACCGTTGCGGCCTGATTTACGACCGAAGGCTTGGCCGTACGGGTATGGTCGGCCCGGTTCACCGTCGCTTCGTCGATGCTTTTCTCCACCTTTTTCTCCATGTCTTCTGTCTGCGTTGTCACCTCGTCGGCGGCGACATGCCGTTGCCGACTCCTTCTGATGTAGAAAAAGGCGATGATGATTATCACAATAAAGATAATGTCAAGCACTAGCATAACCAAGAGAATAAGATGATAGGTGTCAGGTAAGAAAAACAGGGAGAGCGTCCACAGAGGTCGCTCTCCCCATTCCCATGATAGCAGCAATTAATATTCCAGGATGAGGGTTTGTCGCGGACTGAGGCGCAAGTCTTTTTTCAGACTGTACTTACGGCCTGTGATGACATCCTCGGCCTCAGTCTGGTCGACATCGAACAGCTCGGCATAACGATTAATCTCCATCACAGCCGGCTTGCTGGTGCCGTTGAGAATTGTCATCACGCCATGGCGGTGCCAGCGGCGGGCAACCACATAGATGCCGTGATAAGGGATGAACTGCGTCTGGTAGCCGCGGATAATCGTCTCGTTACCGTTGCGCCAGTGGAGCAGGGCAGAAAGCCAGTTGAACATCGCGTTCTCGGCCTTTGTGCGTCCCTCAGCGGTAAAGGCATTGTGCTTGTCGCCCGGGAATCCGCCAGGGAAGTCTTTGCGCACGTTTCCATCGGTGACTTCCTTTGTGCCGTTCATGAGAATTTCGGTGCCATAATAGAGCTGTGGGATGCGCTTCACGGTGAGCAGCAGGGCAAGGGCCTGCTTCAGGGCAAGCGAGTCTTTGCCGTTGCCGAGGAACCGGTCGGTGTCGTGATTGTCGATGAACGCCATGACGTTGTTAGGATCCTCGTAGAGATAATCGTAACAGAACGAGTTGTAGAGGCGGTTCAGACCGTTCCACCAGCCGTCGGTCTCCTCATTCTTAGCCTGCGAGAGGCGGTCGAAGAATGCGAAGTCCATGACCGTTTTCAGATAACTGTTGTCCTTGCTCAGTTTCGAGTTTTTCTGCCATGCGGCTGTATAGGCAGGCTCGGTAACCCATGTCTCGCCCACCACGTTGAAGTTGGGATACTCCTCGTCGAGCGTCTTCATCCAGCGTGCCATACCCTTCGCGTCGGCGTAGGGATAGGTGTCCATACGGATTCCGTCGATGCCCACGGTCTCTATCCACCAGATGCTGTTCTGAATGAGATAGGTCATCACGTGTGGATTCCGGTGGTTCAGGTCGGGCATGGAGGGTACGAACCAGCCGTCGACGGTCTCATGCAGGTCGATTTCCGAAGCATACGGGTCCTTCACGGGAGTCAGTTTGTAGCTCGTTTGCAAGTACTGGCTCTTGGCGGGCTCACTACCGTCGGCATTGGCTGTGAAGCCGGTCATCGGATCGCGTCCGCTCGACTGTTTCTCGCTCAGCCATTCGGGCGTGTTGAACCAGTCCTTGGTGGGCATGTCGGCCACCCACGGGTGCTCAAATCCGCAATGGTTGAAAATCATGTCCATCACAATCTTCAGTCCTTTCTGGTGTGCCTCGTCGATCAGTTGGCGGTATTCCTCATTGCTTCCGAAACGCGGGTCTACGCGGTAATAGTCGGTCGTGGCATAACCATGATAGGTGGAGAAACGGTTGTTGTCGGGAGAGTTGTTCTCCAAGACGGGCGTAAACCACAAGGCGGTAACACCCAGCTCGTTGAAGTAATCGAGGTGCTGGCGGATGCCTTCCAGGTCGCCACCATGGCGCAGGCTGGGCTGGCTGCGGTCGTTCACATACGTGTTCAGACCTTTGATCTGGTCGTTGTCACTACGGCCTGACGCAAAGCGGTCGGGCATGAGCATGTAGAGCACGTCGGCATTGGTGAAGCCCTCGCGCTTGTCACCGCTCATTTCGCGCTGTTTCAGCTGATACTTGAACTTCTTCTTGTCGAACTGAAGCGTCATCTCACCAGGCTGTGCACCGCTCAGGTCGAGATAGACCAGCAGGTAGTTGGGTGAGTCGAGTCGCACCACCTCGTCGATGGTCACACCGGGATAATCGGTCGTCACATTCTTAACGGCGGCTATGTTCGGGCCGTAAACCATCAGCTGCAGCTTGGGATTCTTCATTCCCACATACCAGTTGGTCGGGTCAATGCGGGTGATATTTGTTTTCGGAGCAGCTGCCATGGTTAATGTGAGACTGAGAAACAAACTGAATAATACTACTTTTTTCATATGAAGAATAGTTATGGTTCATACATGATGAGTGCCGACTGGCCCGAGACGGGAATCTTGCGGCCGAAGGTCTTGCTGGTCGACTGTTCGTCAATCTTTCCGTCCTGGCACACAATGGTGTACATGCCTTTCGGTACGGGAACACTCACTTTCTCTTTGTTGCCATTAAGGATTACTATAATGTTTCGCCAGTCGTCGCGTCCTGCATAGTTTTTCAGGCGGAAGGCCACGACGCCTGCAGGAGCATCGAGGAACTCCAGATGCTTGCGCACCAGATGGGCATCGCCCAAGCGGAATGCCGGATGATTACGGCGCAGCTGGATGAGGTCCTTGTAGTATTTGAACACCTGCGGATACTCTTTCATACGGTTCCAGTCGAGGTGGTTGATAGAGTCGGGCGACTCAAAACTGTTGTGAACGCCCTTCTTGTCGCGGAGCATTTCCTCACCACTGAGCATGAACGGTACGCCCTGGGAGGTGAAGACGGCTGTCTGTGCCAGCAGGTCCAGGCGTATCAGCTCTTCCTTTTGTTCGGGACTGAGAGCCGCGAACCGGGATGCCTTGCCGCCCTTGAGACCGGGAACGCTGGCTATGAGGCGGTCGACCAGGCACATGTCGTCGTGACAGCTGACGTACGAAATCATCTGTACAGGCTCCTCCGCCCATGGTGTTTTCGAGTAGTTGACCTTGGTCATGTCGACCTGCGGATGTTGGATACCGCCTGCAATACCGAACTTGATGCTCTCTTCCGCTCCGGGGAATCCAGCCAGGAACGCACCCTTGGTGTCATCGTCGAATGGTCCGCGCAGACCGTCGCGAATCTCGTCAGAGAAAGCGGCAATGCGCGGCATCTTCATGATGTTGGCTTTCATGCCCAGTTTTTCCTGCGGATAAGCGCAGCTGCCGGCACTCCATCCCTCGCCGTAGACAAAGATGGAAGGATCTATCTTGTCGAGCTCATCACGTACGGCATTCATAGTCTCGATATCGTGGCAGCCCATCAGGTCGAAGCGGAAGCCGTCAACACGGTACTCATTCGCCCAATACTTCACCGACTCGATGATATACTGGCGCATCATGGGCTGCTCCGAGGCTGTCTCGTTGCCGCAACCCGAGCCGTTCGAATACTTCCCGTCGGCAGTCTTGCGGAAGTAATAGTCGGGATAGGTCTTCTGGAAGTTGCTTCCGTCGATGCTGTAAGTATGGTTGTACACCACATCGAGAATGACGCGGATGCCAGCCTTGTGCAGCGCCTGTACCATCTGCTTGAACTCTTTGATGCGGGCCTTCGGGTCACGGGGATTCGTGCTGTACGAGCCTTCCGGCACATTGTAGTTCAGCGGGTCGTAGCCCCAGTTGTACTGAGCATCGCCCAGACGTGTCTCGTCGACAGAGGCATAGTCGAACGACGGCAGGATGTGAACGGCATTCACGCCCAGGTCGGTCAGATGCTTGATGGCCCACGGCTCTGTCAGTGCCAGAAACTTCCCGGGATATTTGGCGTCGGGGTTGGCAATGGAGAAATCGCGGTGGTGCAGCTCGTAGATGACCAGGTCGGCAGGTGTCTTGGTGACAGGCCGCTGGTCGCAGCACCAGTCGTCAGGGTCACACTCCAGCATGTTCAAGATGGCGCCGCGTCGGCCATTCACGCTCACAGCTTTGGCGAACACGCCCGCACACTCTCCCTGTCCGGCATCGAACGTGTAGAACTTGCCCCGCAGGTCGCCCTTCACGGTGGCTGTCCATTTCTTGGTGTCGGCCTTATAGGTCATCTTCACGGTCTTCAGGGCTTTTCCTTTCTCACCGTTCTGATAGATACGTACCTTTACTGACTTGGCATTTGCCGGCGCGAAGAGGTTGAAAACGGTAGCTTCAGGACCACATTCCACCTCGTTGAAAAATGTCTGTCCGCTAACAATGTTTGCCATAAAAGCCAATATAGCTGTCGCTACGATTTTCTTCATTTCTAAATGGATTAGGTTGGTAGCTGGTAAATAGGTTTTATTTCATCATTAATGATACAGCAAAACCACCACCGGGAGCCTCTGTGAGTTTCAAGACATCACCTTTCTTCACCACACGCTTGGTGATGGTGTAGGCCTGCGGGTTGGTCTCGTAATGGGCATCCTTGGCATCGGCATAGATGGTGCAGTCGTATTTCTTTCCTTTCTCCAGGAAGTCGAGCTTGATGACGCTCTTGTGACCGTTCTCGTCGCACTTGCCGCCAATAAACCAGTTGTTCGTGCCTTTGGCCTTGCGGGCTACCGTGATATAGTCGGCAGGCTCAGCCTCGAGGTAGCGGCTGTCGTCCCAGTCGCAAGCCACGTCGCGGATGAACTGGAAGGCATCGTCGAAACGCTCGTAGTGCTCGGGCAGGTCGGCAGCCATCTGCAGCGGTGAGTACATCGTCAGATAGAGTGCCAGCGAGCCGCAGAGCGTGATGCGGGCCCACGACTGGTTGCCGCTCCACTCCGACAGTTTTGTGACAAAAATGCCGGGCGTATAGTCCATCGGTCCACCTTGCAGGCGTGTGAACGGCAGGATGCAGGTGTGGTCGGGACGTGAGCCTCCGAAAGCCTCGTACTCCGTACCGCGCGCCGACTCGTTGCCCACCATGTTAGGATAGGTACGGCAGATGCCCGTTGGACGGACAGCCTCGTGGGCATTCACCATGATGTGGTGCTTGGCAGCCTCTTTGATGACGTGCATGTAGTGGTTGTTCGACGACTGCGAGTAGTGATGGTCGCCACGGGGAATGATGTCGCCCACATAACCCGTCTTCACAGCGTCGTAGCCGTATTTGTTCATCAGCGTGAAGGCATCTTCCAGATGGCGCTCGTAGTTCTGTGTGCTGGAGCTGGTCTCGTGGTGCATCATGATTTTCACGCCTTTCGAGTGGGCATAGTCGTTCAGCATCTTGATGTCGAAGTCGGGGTAGGGGGTGACGAAGTCGAACACGTCGCGTTTCCACATGTTGGCCCAGTCTTCCCAGCCTACGTTCCAGCCTTCCACAAGCACCTGGTCGAGTCCGTTCTTGGCGGCAAAGTCGATGTAGCGCTTCACCTTCTCGTTGTTGGCGGCATGGCGGCCGTTGGGCTTTACCTTGGTCCAGTCAATCTGGTCGAGTTTGATGCTGGGGAACTCGTCGGTATAGTTCCATGAGCTCTTGCCCACAATCATCTCCCACCATACGCCGCAATACTTCGTAGGATGAATCCAGGAGGTGTCTTCCAGCTTGCAAGGCTCATTCAGGTTGAGGATGAGGTTGCTCGAGAGCATGTCGCGGGCATCGTCGCTCACCATCACCGTGCGCCAGGGCGTCTCGCAGGGTGTCTGCATGGCACCCTTCAGTCCGGTGGCATCGGGAGTGAGGTGGCTCACAAACGTGAACGGCTCGGGCAGCGGCCAGTTCGACTTTTGCGGATTTGGCGTATAGGCATTGCTGCCTCCGCCCAGTTTCTCCGTGAAGTGGGTGGTCTGCTGGTCTACCAGTTCCAGGTGCATGGTGGCATAGTCCAGACAGGCAGCCTCATGGATGTTGATGTAGAGCCCGTCGTCGGTCTTCATCTGCAGGGCAGTCTGCACACCCGTCTCGCTGAACGTCGCTACTGAGCTGTTTCCCCAGTTGACGGCGTGATGCATGCGCTCGCGAATGCCCGAGAGCTTGGTCTCCTGCGTCTCCTGCTCCTGCGTGTCGTAGTCGCCAGGCAGCCACCAGGCAGTATGGTCGCCCGCCATGGCAAACTCGGTGCGCTCCTCCTTGATGAGGAAGTAGTTCAGCTCTCTCTGCTGCGGGAACTCGTAGCGCAGTCCGATACCGTCGTCGTAGACGCGGAAGCGGATAATCATTCTGCGCACATGGTCGATCAGCGCCAGTCCGCGCGACTTTCCGTCGCCTTGATACTCGGTGTCCTGCTTGTTCTGGACCAGCGTCACGGCCATCTCGTTGTAGTGGTTGCGAATGGTGGCTGTCTCGCCCCATACGGGCTTCCATGTCTCGTCGAACTCGGCGTATTTCACGTCGGCGACCTTGAAACCGTCAATCAGGTCGGTCTCATTCATTCCTTTCGACGCATGCTTGTCCTTGGCCAGTTCCAGTCCCAGGTGGGAGGGCTTGATCACGGGGCGTCCCTTGTACGTCATCTCGTAGGTGGGCCGTCCCTTGTCGGTCAGCGAGAACGTCAGTACGATATTGCCGTTGGGCGATGTCACATTCTCAGCCCATGCCATCAGCGGCATCATCAGCATGAGAAACAATAATCTTTTACCTTTCATAAGTTTTTTGTGTCGTATTGGTTTTTATTTTCTTCCTGAATGCATAATCAGTTCCCTGATACCCTCGTTGAAGGCGTCTTGCCTCATGAGCTCCTCGATGCTCAGGTGCATGCGGTAGCGCCAGTAGTGGCGCGGGTTGGCGGGAATGTTGATGCGCTCGGCATTGGCATCGGCCAGACGCAGTTTCTCGTCGATGGCCAGCCAGTCCTGGATAGAGAGGATGCAGAGCATCGAGGGTGACGTCAGGTGGCGCGATACGATGTCGCGTGCCAGCCATCCCGGCAGCGGGTGTGGCGCATTGTCGCCCCGGTAGAGCATGGTGGTATAGTATTCCTGCGTGCGCTTCTCGTCCTCGTCCCACCACTGGCGGAGTGTCGGCATGTCGTGGCTGCTGATGGTGCACACGCTGCGGTAGGGATTTCGCGACAGATGGCCGAACTTGCAGCTGGGGTCTTTGGGCATCGACTGCAGCTCGAGCGACAGGATGCGCAGCTCGTTCATCACCCAGGGCACACAGTCGGGCACCATGCCGAGGTCCTCAGCGCATACCAGCATGCGGGTGGCCTGAACCAGCCGCGGCAGTTTCTTCATGGCCTCACGATACCAGAACTGGTTGTTGCGACGATAGTAATAATCGTTGTAGAGGCGGTTGAAGGCGTACTTCTTACTGTCGGAGAGCGACTCGTAGATGAAATCGAACTGGACGGAGATGCGGGGATGGAACTTGTTGGCATCCTTATGGTCGCGCACGAACAGCACATCGCTGATGAGCGCATACAGGCCGTCGCGCAGATTCTCCTCCAGTCCGCAGGCCTCAATCTTACGCTGCGTGTCGAACTCGGGTTTCATCTTCCATACGTCGTCGTGCTGATGAACAAGGAAGTTGTCTTTCACGTACTGGGCCTTCTCGCCGAACATACGGTCGAGCACCCAGTCGCGGATATACGGCTCGAGGAACAGCTGCTCCTCCCATGGCAGTCCGTAAGCCTCTATCTCCTCGCGGGTCATGCCGAGAGCGGGCTGGAACTGTCCGAGCAGTCCGTGAACAGAATCGACGGGAATCTCCCAGATGCGGAAGAATCCGAGCACATGGTCGATGCGGTATGCGTCGAAGAACTTGGCCATGTTGGCAAAGCGGCGAACCCACCAGCGGCAGCCGTCCTTCAGCATCTCGTCCCAGTTGTAGGTGGGGAAGCCCCAGTTCTGACCGTTGGCGGAGAAGTCATCGGGCGGCGCACCTGCCTGTCCGTTCAGGTTGAAGTAGCGCGGCTCCTGCCAGGCATCGCAGCCAAAGCGGTTCACGCCGATGGGGATGTCGCCCTTCAGGATGACGCCCTTCTGGCGCGCATACTGGTGAGCGGCCTGCATCTGGTTGTTGAGGATAAACTGCACGAAATAGAAATACGACACATCTTTATATAGTTTGGTGCGTGGCGACTCAAGGGCGGTGCGGTCTGCCTCGTCGAACACGTTGTGGTCGGGCCATTGCGTGTAGTCGGCGGTTCCGTAGGTGTCGCGCAGGTGGCAATACTGTGCGTAGGGTGCCAGCCACTGCCTGGCCTCGGCAAAGAATGCCTTGAAGGCGGCCGACGACAGCGTCTTCTTGCCTTCCTGCTCGAACAACAGGCGCAGATACTCGTTCTTGGCGTTGTTCACCCGCTCGTAGTCAATCTGCGGCAGGGCGTTCAGCTCGGCCCTCAGCTGTTCGTATTTCTCCCTCGCTGCCTCGTCCTTCAGCTGCGGCAGCGCATTCAGGTCGGTATATTGCGGATGCAGCGCAAAGATACTGATGCATGAGTAAGGATACGAGTCGGTCCAGGTGTGGGTGATGGTGGTGTCGTTGATGGGCAGAATCTGCAATACGCGCTGGCGGGTCAGAGCCACCCAGTCGATCATCTTGCGCAAATCGCCGAAGTCGCCCACACCGAAACTGCTCTCCGAGCGGAGCGAGAACACGGGCACGAGCGTGCCGGCACACTTCATCGGATGGATGGGGAACACGGCCTGCGACAACTCGTAGACCACCACGTCGCCAGTCTCGAGGGGAGGAAGGACAATCGTGCGGTTCGCTCCGTCTTCCCACAGAGGCGTCACGTCCACTTCCTCGTCGAGCACCACAAACTTGAACTCCATGAACGGCCGTGCCAGCTTCGTTGCGTCAATATTGACTACCCACTCGTTGTAGTTGTGCTCATACATCGAGATGGCACGCTTGGCCTCCCACGAGCCGAGCGCGTAGTCCTCGCCGACAACCGCCAGGCGCTCGCCCGTGCGCAATTGTGGCGCGCGCACCTTCAGGCGGATACATATAGGATAGCCGATCTTCGGGCACAGCGACTGCTCGTGCGTGGCAATACAGTCGGTAAACGCCGAGCTGTAGAGATACGAGTCTTCCGGCGCGTCAATCCAATGGTCGTAAATCGTGTAGTTGATGCCCTTCACGCTGTCGAACTCCAGCCGGTGGGCAGCCACGAGCCATTCATGACGCTCTTCCACGCCGTCGCGCTCCACGGCATAATAGTAGTCAATGTACGTGCCTGCCTGAAACTCATAGCGCAGGTCACACATCCAGCGGTCATTGCCCTCTGTCCTCATTCTGTACTTCGAGACTTTGCGGTCTCCATTCGCCTCGGGAGTCATCAGGTTCAAAACCAGTTCCTCACCAAAAACTGTCCGGTAATCAATATTGAAATGTAAATTCATAGACCTGTGGTTAGTATTTTTCGGTAAAATTACGAATTTTCGTGACACATTATACTTCCAGACGCCTTAGATTTGCAAATTTATCTGTGCAAACGTTTGCATTACGGCCGCTCAAGGCGCAGCAGAGCTGCTGGTGAAAGGTTGCCCACAGATTTACACCGATTTGCACAGATTTTTTTAATTCATCTATTGAGAACATGCGCAAACGGAAAAGAATCCGCGCCATCTGCATGACTTTTCCTCCAGCAGATTTTGCTTTCGCAGATAAGGCTGCTATGTTCCAGCCATTTATCTTTTCACTCATCACTTTTATCAGTCTTTTCTTCATACTACAAAGGTACTAAAAAATGCTGAGGCATGCAAGGGCTTTTCAGGAGATTTCGGGGGTTGAAAAATAAAGTTTTCGGAATTATTTACAAGCGCTCCGGCGCGCGCCGGAAGTTACTCCTTGGCGCCCGGGGTACCCCAAAAGGGGCAAGGAGCCCCCTCCAACTCCCCCCGAAACAGAGCCCCCTCCAACTCCCCCCAAGGGGGAGAGAACCGCCAGTTTGCTCTTGTGTGAGATAGAAGTTTGAGGGCGCCACTACTCTCCCCCATGGGGGACGGAGAGGGGCTTTAAACCTTGAACTTTGAACTTTGAACCTTGAACCGCCTCCCGCTCTCTCCCCCCTTGGGGGGAGATGGAGGGGGCTCCTCCTTACGGCTCAGTTTGCTCGTCGGTGGTCACCTTGTACTCGTCGTACTGTTTGATCTTGACCTTCTGCTTGAGCAGCTGGGGCTTGTACTCGCCGGTGGCACGAGCGCGCAGCTTGTAGGAGGCGATGTGCTCGGAGGCATTGAAGTCCTTGACGGTCTCAGCCGACTTCGACTTGAATCCCACGGAGAAGATGGCGAGGTCGGGAATCTTCACGGCGATGCCGTCGAGGGTGAGCTCCTGGATGCAGTTCACCATGTCGGTGAGCACGCCGTAGATGACGCCCTTCGAGAAGGGA